>VXRD01000018.1:22125-26942 GCA_009838845.1 Gemmatimonadota bacterium
CGATGGGGGTATCCTCGCCTCCGGGTCTTGGGATGACACAGTCAAGCTGTGGGATATGTCGCTGTATATCACCTCTCCTACGCTGTCCTCTGCATCCGACTTTGATGGCGATGGGACTGTTGGCTTTGCAGATTTTTTGCAGTTTGTAGAAAAATTTGGGTTAAGCGAGAAAGATGAGGCGTATCAAGCGCGATTCGACTTGAATGGGGATGGTGTGATTGGGTTTGGGGATTTTTTGATTTTTGTCAATAATTTTTGTAAGAAAGTGTCATGACCTGTGCCTTTTGGGTTTAGACTTCGCTGAATTCTTGATAAAGGAGATTTATCATGCGTCGCTTCACGCGTACGCCCTATTACAGTGGGCCGGATGATCCGGCTATTGGCGAGGTGCGCGGTACGCTTGCTCTGGGCGAGACCGTGGTTATTGAGACGATTGGTGGAGCCGATAATGATTTTGAGGCTGCCGGTGAGGTTCGTGCGGGGATGATTACTTCCGGGGAAAGCCACCGCCGCTATGCCCGGCGTGGTGGTCCTTTTCGCATTGAGGAGATTGCGCCTGATGACTGGGTTGCTATTGAAATTATCGATATTGAGGTGGGGCCTTACGGTTTTTATCGCAACGGAGGGCCGAACTGGGGCAATTGGCGCTGCGTGGCGCCTGTGCGCGATGGGTTGATCCATTTTCCGCCGGATTTTGTGGTGCCGGTGCGGCCTATGGTTGGCGTGGTTCAGTTGGAACCGTGGGCTGCTCATTCGATTGACCACGGCGGCAATATGGATTTTAACGCGGTTCAACCGGGCAGTACTGTGCATATCCGCGCCCAAAAGCCCGGTGGATTGCTCTCTCTGGGCGATGTCCATGCGCGGATGGGAGATGGCGAGTTGACAGGTGCTGGTGTCGAGATTGATGCGGCGGTTACTATAAAAGTGGATCGCTCTCCCGGGTTTCCCAATAGCAGTCCGGTGGTGGAGACGACTACGGTGGTAGAGGCTGCTGAGGAGTATTTGACCAGTGCCCGGGCGACTGAGTGGGGCGAGGCTCTCAGGCTGGCATGGCTGGAGATGGTGGCTCTGATTATTGATCGCTACAATACGACGTACGAATATGCCAATATGATCGTGGGCACGATTGGCGATGCGCGGCCCGGCTTTGCCACGGGCTATATGGGGAGCTATGTCACATGCCAGATTGCAGTGACCAAAGAATTGCGGCGCACCGGGGTGCCGTACGAGGCGTAGGGGTTTTGAGGTTTACAACATTAATGAAAGGATTTGCTATGTATTTGTACGGGATTCGCAATGCGAGTCTGAATATGGATTGGGGGAAAGACGCTTTTGCCACAGCAGGGGATATTGGGTTTGATGGGGTGGAGATTGTGCTGCGAGAGGAGGAGCGGTTGGATTGGCTTTTGAGTGCGGCGGGTCGGGAGGAGGTTGGGAGGTGGGTTGAGGAGACGGGTGCGCAAGCGTGTTCTATCAGTTTTGCCCTGTTTCGAGAATACAAGGGGAATGAGGAGGATGCGGCTGTGCGCGATCGCGTGGTGGAGCTTGTGCAAAAGGCGATCCGCGCATGTAAGGGGATGGGGGGCGTCGGTATTTTACTCCCGTATTTTGATGCGCAGAATCTCGATATGTCGAGCGCGCATGCAGAATTGCTGATTGAAGATATGAAGCGATGCGCCCCTGTCGCTGAAGACAAGGGTATTAAGGTTGCTCTGGAGACGAGTTTTTCTCCGGGATTGTTGAGGACGATTTGCGATGGCGTGGGGTCTGAGATGGTGGGGGTGTATCAAGATACGGCTAATGCGCTGCAATACGGGTACGATTCGGTCGATATGCTCGTTACTTTACCTGAACACACACAATTGATTCATATTAAAGATACGCGGCGTTCTGATCTGGGCGAGGGCGATGTGGATTTTCCCGCGTGTCGAGATGCGATTGCACAGATCGGTTACGAGGGTTGGCTGATTTTTGAAACGCCAGGGGGGGATGACCCTGTGGCATCGGGAGAGAAGAATCTGGCGTTTGCAAAAGAGATGTTTGGGTAGGCAGGCAGAGGGTGAGGGGAACGGTGTACAACTTCGACAGAAGTTCATCGAACCCTATGCGGTTGCCCGCACACGAAGCCTGAACGCTTCGCCGCCTTCCACACGAGGCGATTGCCTCTTGCATGTGGCGTTCACCCCCTGTATTGATGCTGTTATTTTTTGGCAGAGGGTGAGGGAATCGAACCCTATGCGGTTGCCCGCACACGAAGCCAGAATACTCCGCCCCATTCCAAATGGTGTTCACCCCCTGTATTGATGCTGTTATTTTTTGGCAGAGAGTGAGGGAATCGAACCCTGTGCGGTTGCCCGCACCACCGACCAATGTCGGGCGGCCCACCACGAACCGTTCACCCCCTACCTATTTTGACAAAACCGCGCGCTTAAGGGTTTCTTCAGCGGTCAGGGCGCAGTTCACCCAGGGATTGTTCCCCGGGTTGGATATATTCTACGGCTGGGCTTTCGATGCGTCCATAGGCATTCCACACTTTGAATCCGAGTAAAGAGAGAAGATCGGGCGATGCCTCGGCGAGGACTTCGGGAACTGTGCCTATGGTAAAATTTTCCTGCGGACGGAATTGGGGACCGCAGAATGTGGTGAGTATGGCCCAGCGCAGTTGGTCGCTTATATTGGCTCCCGTGCCGTGCCAGATGCGTCCGTCGAGGAATCCAACTGTGCCGGCTGGACCTTCGAGGGCGACTGTTTCGATGGCGTTGTCATCGGGGTTGTCTGGGCGTCGTCCCCACAGGTGGCTGCCGGGGACGATGCGGGTGCCGCCGTTTTCTGCTGTGAAGTCGCCGATCATCCATACTACGTTGATGACGACGCGGGGCCAGATAGATGCGGTATCGGTTTCGTCTGTTTGCTCGCGGCTGATAGAGCCTGCGGGCAAATGCGTTCGGTCTGCGCGCGTTGGCATGGGCATCCACCACTGGTCTGTGTGCAGGCGCATGGGAACACCGCCGGGTTTGGCGATGTTGGCCGAATGGCTCGATAGCAAATAATCATTGCCCAGTGCGTGATCTATGATGTTGCGAACCCCTGAGTGTAATAGCATGTCTTGAAATACCCGACCTTTGTTGATTAGCATCCACACGCGCTGGTTGATACCTCCTGCCGATTGTGTAAACGCCCCTGCGCGTACCTGCCCGTTTTTATTCCTAAAATCCCCCCAGTTTTGTTTTGCACCTCCGTCTTCAAATGCGAGCCCGCGTTGTTTTTCAGCAAGGGCCTGTTCTTTTAGACGGGTTTTAATTTTTGAGAGGTCTTCTGCATTGAGCGCGTTGGCGAGCAGGCCATAACCACAGGTGTCGAGTTGTGTTTTGACCTGTGCGAGGTCTTCGGTCGGTTGTGGACGTTCAGACATGTGTATTCCTCATTATCGGGGCATAATGCCATACTGGCGCAGGGTGCTTTCCAGTGTTGGACGACTAAGGCGAATGCGGTCGTCGTTTAACAAATAGGAGAAGACGTACCCGAGGCCGAGCATAAAAATTCCGATTAAGAAGCAATATATGACTGCGCGGTCGGGGTATTCGTCTTTCAGGTATCCTACGTAAAGGGGGCCGAAGATTCCCGCTGCTGCCCAGGCGGTTAGAATTGCCCCGTAGATGTTGGACATTTTTTTGCTGCCAAAAACGTCGAGAACAAAAGATGGCATGGTGGCAAAGCCACCGCCAAAGCACAAGAGAACATAACAAACGAGCGCGGAAAAGATCCAGGGGTTGCGCTCCGTCATCAAGATACCGAAGACGATCATTTGGCTGGCGAGTAAGATTCTGAAGACGCCAACGCGACCGATGCGATCCGATAGCAATCCCCAGAAGAGCCTCCCCACGCCGTTGCACAGAGAACTGACGGCGATCAAAGTTGCTCCATATTCGGCGAGTGTTACCGGTTCCAGGGATGGATCTGCAAACCCCCAAACTTCTTGCAGGAGTTCTGACTGAAAGCTGATGACGGAGATGCCCGCGGCGATGTTGAAAAAAAATACGATCCACATAAGGGCAAATTCAGAAGATCGCAGATAGGGCGCGACAGTGTCTTCGTATTCCATCGGTTCATCGTCAGCAACAGCGGGTACAACTGCGGCTTTGGGATCGCTCAACACAAAGCTGGAGGGCAAGAGGATACAGGCAAATACTATGCCGAGCCACAAGAAGACAAGGGGCAGATCCGATTCTGTTCGCAGTACGAGAAAGGGTGCCAGCACTTTGCTCAAGAGAAATGCACCCACGCCAAATCCCATCACGACGATGCCTGTCACCAGACCCTTGCGATCGGGGAACCACTTTGCCGCAGTTGCAACCGGCGTTACATAGCCAAGTCCAATTCCCGCACCGCCGATAACGCCGTATCCCAGGTAAAAGAGTGGGATAAAGTCCAGATGAAGGGCGAGGCTCGCGATCATATATCCGCCGGAAAACATGATACTGCCCGCGACTGCGAGTTTGCGAGGTCCGAATCGCGGTAGCGTCGCACCTGCCCAGGCTGCGGATGTGCCGAGTGAAAAGATCGCGATACTAAAAGCCCATGCGGTTTCTGTGAATGTCCAGCCGAGTTGTCTGACCAGAAGCGTTTGAAAGAAGCTCCACGCGTACACGGTGCCGAAACAGAGTTGCAGGAGCGTGCATAAGAGCGCGATGACTGAACGCGGAATCTGTATTTCCCGTTTTGCCATTTTTATGTGTCCAGTGGCGAATCAGCGAATCTACGAATCTACGAATCAGCGAATCTACGAATCAGCGAATCTACGAATCAGCGAATCT
>VXRD01000019.1 GCA_009838845.1 Gemmatimonadota bacterium
TGTGGATAAGAGTCACATCTATTGAAGGTATATTTTAGTTGTCCCGAAATGAATAGAATTATTCCCGGTGAGGAGCGTATGGCGAGACCAAATGTTGTGCTGATTATGGCAGATGATATGGGGTTTGAGTGTTTGAGTTGTTATGGGAGTACGACGTATGAGACGCCGGTGTTGGACGATCTGGCAGCGCGGGGGATTCGCTTTTCGCATTGTTATTCGACGCCGCTGTGTACGCCTTCTCGTGTGGAGATTATGACGGGGCAGTACAATTTTCGGAATTACGACAGGTTCGCCTATTTGAATCCCAAAGAAAAGACGTTTGGCAATTTGTTAAAGGATGCGGGGTATGCTACGTGTGTTGCGGGCAAGTGGCAGTTGAGCAAGGATAATAAGATGCCGGCGCATTTTGGGTTTGACGAGCATTGTTTGTGGAATATGACGCCGCTTCCAGAAGATCCTGCACGCGTTGCAAAGGGGCGATATGCAAATCCGCAAATTGAACGCAATGGGGAATGGTTGCCAGACGATTATATCGAAGATCGGTATGGTCCCGATATTTGTTGTGATTATTTGCTGGATTTTATTGAGCGACATCGGGATGTGCCTTTTTTTGCTTATTATCCAATGATTCTGGTTCACGCGCCTTTTGTTCCCACGCCCGATAGTCCGGAGTGGCGGGATAGAACTCGCAGGGATGAGAGAGATACGCGCTATTTTGCCGATATGGTGGCGTATGCGGATACGCTGGTGGGACGGATTGTGGAGAAGCTCGAGGCGCTCGATTTGCTCGAGAATACACTGGTGATGTTCACGAGTGATAATGGTACGCATCGCACGATTACGTCTCAGCTTGAGGGTGGTGTTGAGATTGTGGGTGGTAAGGGTACGATGCCCGATGCGGGGACACATGTGCCTTTTATTGCTTTTTGGAGGGGTGTGGCGCCAGAGGGTGTGGTATTAGATGATCTGGTGGATTTTAGCGATTTTTTGCCGACGCTGATGGATTTGGCCGATGCGCCCATTCCAGAGGGGATGCCGTGTGACGGGCGCAGTTTTTTGCCTCAGTTGCGGGGCGAACAGGGCGATCCGAGGGATTGGATTTTTTGTCATTACAACCCGCGTTTTGGTTTTGGGCAAGATCACGCGGGACAGTTTGCGCGAGAACATCGGTTTAAAATTTATCACGATGGGCGGTTTTACGATGTGCCGGCAGATCGGCTGGAAGAGCACGATATTGTTTTGGGGCAAGGCGATGCCGATTCTGAAGAGGCGCGCGAACGCTTGCAAAAGGTGTTGGATATGATGCCGGAATTTATTGATGATTATGTTCCGGAGCGGTGATATTTTTTTTAAAGGAGGGTTTAATGTCTGATTCGCGTCCCAATATTCTCTACATTATGTCTGATGATCATACTGTGAATGCCATCAGTTGTTATAACGGATGGCTGAATGAGGTGGTGGATACACCGAATATTGACCGCATCGCTCGTGAGGGGATGCGGTTTGACAATTGTATTTGCAATAATGCGCTGTGTTCGCCGAGCAGGGCGAGTATTATTACGGGGCAATATAGCCATAAAAATGGGGTGTTGCGGTTGAATCAACCGCTGAGTGACGATCACCCCAATTTCGTGCGGCAGTTGCAGGCTTCTGGATATCAAACGGGTATTGCGGGTAAGTGGCATTTGGGGTCTGATCCGGATGGGTTTGATTATTGGGAGGTGTTGCCGGGGCAGGGGGCTTATTTTGATCCGTCGTTTACGCGCAATGGCGAGCCGACGCAGTACGAGGGGTACGCGACGGATATTATTACGGATTTATCGCTCAACTGGTTGAGGGCGCGCGATCCGGATAAGCCTTTTTTGATGCTGTGCCATCACAAAGCACCCCATGGTTTGTGGGAGTACGCGCCCCGTCATGCGGATTTGTTCACGGATGGGGATTTGCCCGAGCCGTCGAATTTGTATAAGCCGTTTGACAAGGTGTCCAGCGCGTTGGAGAATCACCACCGCACGATGCTCTCGCAGGCCGAGCGGATGGATGAGGGCGTCCGGGGAAGAGCGTGGCCTACGGGGCGGTTGGATACGACGGGGATGAATACGACGGAGAAGATTCAGGCGGCTTATCAGAAGTATGTGAAGGATTATTTGCGGTGTATTGTGGCGATTGATGAGGGTGTAGGGCGGTTGCTGGATTATCTGGATGAGGAGGGGTTGACGGAGAATACGATTGTGGTCTATACGTCTGACCAGGGTATGTTTTTGGGCGAGCATTCGTATTTTGATAAGCGGTTGATTCTGGAGGAGTCGCTTCTCATGCCTTATGTGATGCGGTATCCGAGAGCGATTGCACCGGGTTCGGTGAATGAGGATATTGTGGTGAATGTGGATTTTGGTGCGACGTATCTCGATTTTGCAGGGTTGCAACCCGATGCAGAAGTGCAGGGCAGAAGTTTTCGCGCGCTGTGCGAAGGGGATACGCCAGAAGATTGGCGGCAGTCGGCTTTTTATGCGTATTGGGATGGGCCGACCAAGCACTATGGCGTGCGTACGCAAGACTATACGCTCGCAGTACATCGAACCGGCGAGCGCGATTTGTTCGATTTGGAGAAGGATCCCTGGGAGATGACGAGTGTGTACGGCGATCCGGCGTATGCCGATGTGCAGGTAGAGGTAGAAGCAGATCTGGCGCGGTTGATCGCGGAGATCGATATCAGTGCCGAGGAATTGCCGCAGGAATGAAGGAAATGATGTCGGATGAACGGGATATTGTCGTATCAGATGAATGGGATGCGGGACACATGGGGTGCGGCTGGGGTTGCATATTTGCCGGGGCAATTGGACGCGGGATGAGTCAGCGGCGCTTTCCGGGGGGTATGGGTCGCTGATGGATGTGCTGAAGCGGGTGGATGTGGGGACGCTGTTTCTGGAGCTTTGCACCGAGCGGGCTGGTGATGTGGATGTGTTGAAAGCAGTTCCGGAAGATAAGCGCGTGGGTGTTGGTGTGGTGAATCAGAAGCTGGATTCGGTGGAGTTGATGGAAGATATTCAGCGGCGAATTTCAGCGGCGATCAATCTGTTTGGAGAAGCGCGCGTTTTGCTGACACCCGATTGCGGTTTTGCCACGTTCGCCGATAATCCCGTGGCTTCGGCAAATGTGGCGGAGGCAAAGTTGAAAGCTATTGTCGATGCGCGAGATTTGATTTGAGAGTGAAGCGGCGTATGATTTATACCACGATGGGGTAGCCAATGTCCTACCAAGATGCAATAACTATACTACTCTCTCTTTGAAGGAGAAAAATGTAATGCCAGCAACAATAGAAGCTACAGAACTACAATTATTGGACGTTTTCAGTGATAAGTACATCTTTAATATACCACCATATCAGCGTCCATATGCCTGGACGACTGAACAGACAGGCGAATTGCTTGACGACCTCTTGTATGCAATGGGTAGGATTGAACAGATGAATGAGGCTCCTCCCTATTTTTTGGGCAGCATCGTCATCATAAAAAAGGAAAAGGAAAACCCGTTAGCTGAAGTTATTGATGGGCAGCAGCGCTTGACTACACTTACCATATTACTCTGTGTGTTGCGTGAACTCTCAGATGAGAAGATAAAGAGGGATTTAGACGAGTTTATTTGGCAGGAAGGTAGCGAGATCAAAGGCACAAAAGACGTTTTTCGTGTTACTCCTCGAGAGCGCGATAGAGATTTTTTTCAAAAAAATGTGCAGAAGTCCGGTCAGCTTCGGAATTTTGTAAAAAAAGACACTACGAAACGGCCAGATAGTCAGCAGAGGATGTTTGAGAACGCCAGGCATCTATGGCAAGAACTACAGGATCTCGATAGTAAGCAACGTGACAGACTTGCACAGTTCATCAGCCAGCGGTGCTATCTCGTTGTCGTTTCGACATCTGACCAGAGCTCCGCCTACCGCATCTTTGCGGTAATGAATGACAGAGGCCTTGATTTATCTCCGACAGATATTCTGAAAGCGGAGATAATCGGGGCAATGGCTGAAAGCATCCGTCCTAAATATACAGAAGCGTGGGAAGATATTGAGGAGGATATTGGCCGCGATAATTTCAGAGATATCTTTACTCATATACGCATGATTTATATTCAAGACAAGGCCCGTGGAGAGTTAAGTGAGGAGTTTAGAGATGGCGTCATGAGTTGCCTAAAAAACAAAAACTTCATTGACGATGTGCTCACCCCTTTTGCCGACACTTATAAGAAAGTAACGAGAGCGGACTACAAAAGTGAATATGGGGCCAGTGCTGAGGAAATCAAACTTTCCCTTTATCTGAAACACTTGAGAAGACTCGACAACTCCGATTGGGTTCCGCCTGCTATGGCGTTCTTCAATAGCGGTCCAAATAATAATGATGCGTTGAAGTTTGTTCGTCGTTTGGAGCGACTGGCTTACGGAATGTTTATCATGCGGGTGAACATCAACGGGCGTATAAATCGATATGCGCAGGTTCTTCAAGCGATAGATACAGGGAATGACGAAAAACTTTTTGGGGAGGCACTTGAGCTTTCGCCTGAGGAGAAGGGGGAAATACTGAGGGTATTAGACGGCCCAATTTATTCTCTGCCACGAGTACCAAGGCCGCTTCTGCTACGGCTCGACAGCTTATTGGCCGGTGCAGGTGCAAGATATGATTATCCGACAATTTCTATCGAGCATGTACTTCCCCAGAATCCGGCCTTGAATTCGAGATGGGTTATGCAATTTCCCGATGAAGAAGAAAGGGCACAATGGACACACAGACTCGCAAACCTTGTACTGCTATCACGGCGAAAAAACTCACAAGCACAGAACTACGATTTCAAGCGGAAAAAGAACGAATATTTCCAGCAGGGCGATGTTACCCCCTTCGCTTTAACCACAGAAGTGGTAAATGAATTGGAATGGACTTCGCAGGTTTTGGATCAGCGCCAAAAAAGGCTAATTGACCGTTTGAAAAGTGAATGGCACTTGGATTGACATATAATTGAGGCACACTTTCCAAGAAGATAACCATGTCAAATGTTCTCAAGTTTATCACACAAGAAGACCTGCATGTGGATGAATTGCTTCGGGAACCGCCTGAGTGGATCAAGATTAGACGACGCACTGCGGAGATTCGTCTATGACGCTTGAGTATATCACATCTCTAATTGCAACTGGCGAGTCCGAGACGCTGGAGTTTAAGCAGACGACTGGACGCCGTCGCGAGGCTACTCAAACTGTTTGTGCTATGCTCAATCATCGGGGAGGACATGTGCTATTTGGCGTTACGCCGGGAGGAAAAGTGACTGGCCAGGAGGTGAGTGATCGCACGGTTGAGGATGTGAGTAGGGAGATCCAGCAACTCGACCCGCCAGCCTTTCCCGCAATTGAGCGAGTTCCTGTGGAAGGAGGTCGGGAGGTGATTGTGGTGAGCGTTAATCAAGGTCAGATGAAGCCTTACAGCTACAGAGGCATCGCCTACCGCCGGGTTGGAAATACCAATTTGACTATGTCGCGTGATGAGTACAATCAAATGTTGTTCGAACGGATGCACAGCGAACAACGTTGGGAGAATCAGCCTGCCACCGACTGGTCAGTTAATGATCTCGATATAGCTGAGATCCATCGCACGGTTGATGAAGCAATCCGCCGAGGACGCGCCGAGGATCCGGGGACACGCGATCCAGAGGCGTTGTTGCGGGGTCTTGGGCTAATCAAAGGCGGCGTATTATTGCGTGCCGCGGTTGTGCTGTTTGGGGCTACTGAGCGCATTGAGGCCGAAATGCCTCAGTGTCTGCTCCGGGTTGCCCGTTTTCGCGGCATTGATCGCACGGAATTTCTCGATAATCGACAGTTTCGCGGCAATGCTTTCACCTTGCTTACAAGAGCAGAGCGTTTTATGATCGAAAACTTGCCCATAGCGGGACGCATCATTCCAAATATCTTTGAGCGGGTGGATGAGCCGCTCTATCCACCGGTCGCGCTGCGCGAGGCATTGGCGAACGCGCTATGCCATCGGGATTACTCAATTGGCGGTGGCTCAGTGGCCGTGGCGATATACGATGACCGTCTTGAGGTGACTTCGTCTGGTTCGCTGCATTTTGGGTTGACTGCGGAGAAATTGTTTGAGACGCATGAGTCGCTGCCGTGGAATCCCTTGATCGCTGGTGTATTCTACCGACGTGGTATCATTGAGCAATGGGGACGCGGTACGCTCAAGATGGCGGAACTGACAACATCTGCCGGTCTGCCGCAACCCGAGATTGAGGATGTGTCCGGTTGCGTGACGGTGCGCTTTCGCCCCAGCCAATACGTGCCACCCCAGCGCGTGGGACGAGACTTGACCGAGCGACAACAGGCGATTCTCGCTCTGCTGGATCAGGCTGGTCAAGGTCTGGCACTGCGCGAGATATACGCCCAGATGAAGTTGCAGGCCAGCGAGCGGCAGGTGCGGAGAGATTTGAATACTTTGAGAATTCTCGAGCTGGTTGTGCCCAAGGGACATGGTCGCGGCGCACGGTGGAATCGTTTGTAATCCAAGTGTTTGCTAATGAACTGCTATCGTAGTTGTATTCTGTTCCGGTCTTATTCGGTCTTATTTGCAAGTTGATACGATATAAATATTTGTTAATAAAAGATTTGGCTTATTCGGTCTTATTCGGTCTTATTCGGTCTTATTTTCGAATTGATATGTATAATCATTTGTTAATAAAAGATTTGGCTCATTCTGGCTAATTTCAGTCTTATTAAGCGCGAGAAGGAGTGCGCGATGTCAAAATCCGATGTGCTCAGGTTTATCACAAAATCCGATGTGCAGGTGGAGGAATTGCCGTGGGGACCGCATGAGTGGATCAGTCGGGAGGGGTTGACCGAGGCGGATCATTTGTTGCTGGTGCGGGTGACGATGCCGCCGGGCAAGGCGCACGCGTTTCATCGCCATCCGTGTATGGAAGAGATTATTTATGTGATTGCGGGAACGGCGGAACAGTGGGTGGATAGGGGTTCGCGAATTCTGGGTCCGGGAGATGCGGCGCATATTCCGATGGATATGGTGCATGGGACGTATAATGCCGGGGATGAGGATCTGGTTTTTCTGGCGATTTTGTCTCCGGCTAAATTCGATGGTGAAGTGCTGGTCGATGTGTCGGGGGATGAACCGTGGATCAATATGAGAGGTTAGAGATGCCAAATACACGTCCGAATATTGTTTATATCCTCGCCGATGACATGGGCTATGGAGATGTGGGATGTTATAATCCGCATTCGAAGATCCCCACGCCGTATATGGATCGGTTGGCGCGCGAGGGGATGCGGTTTACGGATGCACATTCGCCTTCGGCGGTGTGTACGCCCACGCGATATGGGATTTTGACCGGGCGTTATTGTTGGCGCACAGAATTGGAGAGCCATGTGTTGTTCAATTACGAATTGCCGTTGATTGAACCCGAGCGTATGACGGTGGCTTCTTTGTTGAAGAATTGTGGATATCACACGGGGTGTTTTGGCAAGTGGCATTTGGGTTTGGGTTGGGGGGTGAAGGATGGTGAGGTGTTTGATTTTGATCAGCCCCTGCCGTGGCCGGGTGGATCACCCGATCCTGTGGAGGAAGATAAGATCGATTTTTCAAAGCCGATTGCGGGCGGTCCGATTGAGCTGGGGTTTGACAGGTTTTACGGGACATCGGGTTGTTCGACGGCGCAACCGCCTTATTGTTTTATCGATCAGGATCAGACGGTGGGTATTCCGAGTGTGCAAAAGCCGGTTGAGATGGCGGGTGGTCGGCGCGGTTTGATGGTTCCGGATTGGGACCACAAGGAAGCGGATCCGGCTTTTACGGAGAAGGCTGTGGCGTATATTGAGGAGCGGGCAGGGGATGAAGATACGCCCTTTTTTCTCTATCTGGCGGCTTCTGCGCCGCACGAACCGTGTACGGTCGCGTGTGTGCCGGAGTTTTTGCGCGGTGCGAGTGAGGCGGGTCCCCGGGGAGATATGGTCGCGCTGGTTGACTGGATGGTGGGGCAGGTGATGGATGCTCTGGATCGCTGTGGGTTGGCGGATGATACGCTGGTTATTGTGACGAGTGACAATGGGGCTTTGCCTGGCTGTAATGGTCGCACGTATGGTCACAAGTCCTGCGGTGATTGGCGCGGTTTTAAGGGGTTTATCTGGGAGGGGGGGCACAGAGAGCCGTTTATCGCGCGCTGGCCGGGTGTTGTTGCGCCCAATTCGGTTTGCGATGCGCTGGTCGGGTTGCAGGATTTTATGGCGACTGTGGCGGATATTGTGGGGGAGACGCTTCCAGAGGATGCGGGTGAAGATAGTGCGAGTTTTTTTCCCGCGTTGATGGGTGAGACTGAGCCAGTTCGAGATGATTTGATACACCATTCCTGCATGGGGGTGTTTTCGATTCGGCGAGGGGATTGGAAGTTGATTGTCGATTGTGATAATTCCGGAGATATGGGGCGCGGTGTGGATGGATGTGTGGGCACGGGTCCTGTGCCGGGGGCAAGGGGTCAGCTTTATCATATGGAAGATGATCCGTTTGAGTCGTATAATCAGTTTGGCAGAGAACCGGGTATTGTGCGCGAGTTCAGGGAGATGGTCGAGCGGTATATCGCCGATGGAAGGAGCGTGTGATGGCTTATTTGACGGTTGATGATAAAGAGGCGTTTCGAGAGAAGGGCTATGTGATTAAACGCGATGTGGTGACGCCCGAACAGATGGAAGCTGCGCGAGATGTGATCTGGGATCATTTGCCTGTGGATCGCAATGATCCTTCTACGTGGGTTGGGAAAGAGGGGTCTCAGGGGATGGATGGTCATGCGGCGTTTCACGCGTTGGTTTACGATTCGCCGTTGTACAGTATGGTTGAAGAGTTGGCTGGTAAGGGGCGTTTGGCGCCTTTGCATCCACCAGTTACGTCGGCAAATTTGCGGTTTCCGCAGGGTGGGGAGTGGGAAGAACCCAGGGGTAATCATATGGATGGGCACGGGCTTGGCAGCGGCGTTGTGAATAATTGGACGGTGGGTATTACGCTGTATCTCAATGATGTGAAGCCTCAGGGCGGGGGTACCTGCGTGTGGCCGGGGACGCATAAACACATGGCGGATTATTTTAAGACCCATTCGCGGGTGAGTCTGGGTAAGAAGTTTTACGATTTGCCGATTTACGAGGGCGAACCGCGTTCGACGAGGCCGCTGGAGATTCTCGATTGGGATGAGGAGGATTATGAGGAGATTTCTGGGCCAGCGGGGTCCGCGATGCTCTGGCATAGTCATTTGATTCACAGCGCGAGTATGAATTGTAGCGATGAGATTCGCATGGCGATTATTACGCGTTTTCGGTGGACGAATTGGGATGATCTCAAGTTTGAAGATCCGGATGATATGTGGGCGTATTGGGAGGGGATGTAGAAGTGTAAGGAGGTTTGTTTTGCGTTTGTGTTTTGATCCTGTTATGTGTCCAAAAGCCGTGTTGCCCGCTGCCTTGAAGATTGCGAAGGCAGCGGGTTTTGATGCTATGGTGTTGCATTGTGCGTTTACGGCGAGTTCGCCTTTTCATCCAGATGCGTCGGTGAGGATGATTCGCGATTATTTCGACGATGCGGATGTGGCGTTGATGGGGTTACATGTGCGCGATGATCCAGGTTCTAATTTTCGGCAGGTTGAGTGGGATGTTCATCTGGCGCGTGCGCTTCGCTTGCGGTGTGCGAGTTTTCTCTGTGGTGCGCGTTCCCGCGAGGCGCGCGAGGCTCTGGTGAGCGGTGTGCATGCGTTGCTTGAAAGTATTCCCGATGTGACGCTGAATATCGGGAATGGGGTGGATACGTGTTTGGAAAGTGCGGCGGATTTTGATGTTTTGATGCCCGATTTGCCCGCGCGCGCGCATGTCTGGCTCAATGCGATGGATGTTGATAACGCTGTTGGGATTGTGGATAAGTATGTGGAGCGCATGGGTGTGGTGACGGTTGGGGAGGATGATATGGATGTGGTCCTCGCGCTCAAGGCGAATGGGTATGCTGGTCCTGTGGTGCTCAATGCCGTGGGTGGTTCTGTGGCAGATCTGAGGATACGAGTAGAAGAGGTTTTGAATACATGAGTAGGGGCGACCCTCGTGGTCGCCCGTCACAACAAAATACATGAGGAGTTTTCTATGAATGTTATTCTGATTGTGCTGGATACCTGGCGCCGAGATCACGTGGGGTGTTATGACAATTCTCGAATTCACACGCCGAATATAGATCGTTTTGCCGAGCGGGGCGCGGTTTTTGAGAATGCGTATTTGGCTTCGTATCCCACGCTGCCGTGTCGGCGGGATATTGCGACGGGGCGATACGAGTTTCCGTGGCGGGGATGGGGCGGTATAGAGCCTGATGATGTGACGCTGGGTGGGACGGTGCATGAGGCGGGTAAGGTGTCTTATTTTTTTACGGATGTGTATCACCACTGGACGAGCAATCCGGGCAGTGGGTACTGGCGTCCGTTTTCGGGGTTTGATTTTGTGCGCGGGCAGGAGCGGGACCGGTATGTGACGGATTCGGATATTGTTTTTGAGAATCGGACGCTGGATTATCCGCCGCATAACAGGCCCGAGCAACCGCATTTTCGCAATGCGCAATATATCCGCAAGGAAGAGCGCGATTGGTTTTCGCCGCAGTTGTTTTCGAGGGCGGCGCGGTGGCTTCAGCACAATGCCGATCAGGAGTTCTTTTTGATGATTGATTCTTTTGATCCGCACGAGCCCTGGGATCCGCCACGCCACTATGTGAAGTTGTACGATGATTCTGAAGACGATGTGATGGAGTATCCGGTGGCGCCTTACGATTGGGTGGATGGCAATTTGACGGAGGCGGAGTTGAAGCGGGTGCAGGCGATTTATGCGGGTGAGGTGACGATGGTGGATCGCTGGGTGGGGCATTTTCTCGATCAGGTTGAGAGTATGGGGCTGATGAATAATACGATGATTATTCTCGCGTCGGATCACGGGACGCACAATGGCGATCACGGGCGTACGGGAAAGAACTGGGTGCTCTGGAATGAGATTACGCGGATTCCGATGATTGTCTGGCATCCCGAGTTTGGTCACGGGGCGCGTCCCGTGCAGTTTGTGCAGCCGGTTGATTATTTTCCGACTGTGGTGGAGGCGATGGGGTTGGCGGTGCCCGATGGGGTGAATTTGCACGGGCAGAGTTTGATTCCGTTTCTGCGGGATGAGGATGTGCCCGGGCGCGATGCGATTTTGTACGGTCAGTTTTCGGGGACGTGCAATATTACCGATGGGGAGTATGTGCTGTTGCAGGGGGTGGATGAGTCCAATCCGCCGGTGTATGCTTATTCGAGTATTATTGCGAATCGGAATCAGTTTGATTGGGGTGCCGATGTGCTTCGGAGCAAGCAGACGCCTGCGCGACATCCCGAGAAGCACAAGACGCGGTTGTATCACATGCCTTCGGACCCCGATCAGGAGAATGATCTTGCCGATAGTGATTCAGATGCGCTGGCTCGTATGCAGAGTTTGATGGTTGAGAAATTGCGCGCTATTGATGCGCCGTCAGAGTTGTTGGTACGGTTGGGGCTGCAAAAGGAGGGGTTATGGAACCGAATATTTTGATTATGATTGCAGATGATGCGACGTATCTCGATTTGTCGCTGTACGGGGGGCAGAATGTGGATACGCCGAATATTGATCGATTGGCGCAGGATGGTCTGGTTTTTAATCGGGCGTATTTGCCTATGGCGATGTGCAATCCGTGCCGCACGGCGCTTTATACGGGTTTGTATCCGGCACGCAATGGTTCGTGCTGGAATCATTCTGCCGCGCGTCCGGGAACGAGGAGTCTTCCGCATTTTCTGGGGGATCTGGGGTATCGCGTGGGGCTGTGTGGCAAGAAGCATGTGGGTCCCAATAAGAGTTTTCCTTTTGAATATGTGCCGGGTATTGAGGGGGGATGCACGCATCCCGATCCCGAGTTTGGCGTTGCGGGGATTCGCGCGTTTGTGGAGCAAGATCGGGATGCGCCTTTTTGTCTTGTGACCGGGCTTTTTGAGCCGCATGCGCCGTGGACGCTGGGCAATCCCGAGCATTTTGATCTGGATGCGTTGCAGTTGCCTCCGTATCTGGCAGATACAGAGGAGACGCGGGGTGATTATGCCAAGTATTTGGCGGAGATCGAGGTGCTGGATCAGGAGGTGGGTGAGATTCTGGCGGTGCTGGATGAGTCCGGGAAGGCGGATAATACGCTGGTGATTTTTACGTCTGAGCAGGGGTCGCAGTTTCCCGGGTGCAAGTGGACGAATTGGAATACGGGTGTTCATACGGGTTTTATTGTGCGCTGGCCCGGCGTGGTGAAGCCGGGATATACCGATGCGGTTATTCAGTATGAGGATGTCGCGCCTACGCTGATTGAGGCTGCGGGTGGTGATTCAGGTGCGATTGATTTTGATGGGTCGAGTTTTATGTCTGTGCTGTTGGGGGAGGCAGATGCGCATCGGGCGTTCGCGTATTTTATGCATAATAATATTCCCGAGGGTCCGCCCTATCCGATCCGCGCGGTGACGGATGGTACGTATCACTATATTCGCAATCTGACGCCCGAGGCGATCTATATTGAGAAGCATCTGATGGGGCAGTTTCGATGGCACCAGTACTGGCCGACGTGGGTTTTTGATACGACGTTTAATGAGCATACGCGGTTTTTGGTGGATCGGTACATGCGCCGCCCCCCCGAGCAGTTGTATCGCATGGATGAGGATCCCTGTGAGTTGAATAATCTGGCCGATGATTCCGCACACGTAGAGGCGCAAAAACGCCTGTCTGCCGAGCTCGATTGCTGGATGAAACAACAGGGCGACCCCGGTGCCGAGATTGACACAGAAGACCAATGGCAAGCGGCTAAAGAAGGTAGGCATTTTGAAATTCAGGAGAGATAACAATGTCTCGTCAACCAAATATTGTAGTTATTATTACAGATCAGCAGCGCACGGATACAATGGCGTGTTATGGCAATGAGTGGATTCAGTCGCCGCATCACGACGCGCTGGCTGCGCGGAGTTTTGTTTTTGAGAATGCCTATGTGACGCAGGCGGTTTGTACGCCGGCGCGGGGGTCGCTGATTACCGGGCTTTATCCGCATTCGCATGGGTGTGTGGTCAATGGGATTCCGCTGAGGGAGGAGACGTTGTCCATTGCGGAGATGATGCCCGATACGTACCGCAAGGGGTATGTGGGCAAGTGGCATTTGGGAGATGATGGCAACTGTCAGCACGGGTTTGACGAGTGGTGCAGTATTGCGGATGGGTGTGGGTATCACCAGTGGTTGCTGGATCAGGGCTTTGTGCCGGATGTGCCCAACAGGTTTACGCCCCAACAACGCGCGGAGATGCCGGCTTCCGCGCAGATTGGGGCTTATGTGGGCGCGGAGTCCGAGCGGTTTATTCGCGAGAATACGGAGCGGCCATGGCTGCTCGTTGCCAGTACGTTTGAGCCGCATCCGCCTTATCGGGGACCCTATGACGGGTTGTACGATCCGGAGGAGATTCCGGTGGGACCGACGTTTTTGAAGCATCCGGAAGGGCATTCGCTGTTTAATCGCGTGCGTTCGGATTTTTATCGCAATACCACGGATGCGCGGGTTGTGGCAGAAGATATGACGCGGGATGAGAATTGGCGGAAGTTGCGGGCGCAGTATTTGGGCAATGTGAAGATTGTGGATGATGCCATTGGGAAGATGGTGCAGGCACTGGATGAGACGGGTCAGATGGAGAATACGATTTTTGTGTTTACGAGCGATCACGGCGAGATGGCGGGCGATCACCGCATGTGGGAGAAGCGGGCGTTTTACGAGGAGTCGGCGCGGGTTCCGTTTTTGATGCATGTGCCGTGGTTGAGTGCGGAACAGACGCGGGTGGATGGGGTGTTTGGTCACGCGGATCTGGTTCCGACGCTTTTGGATCTGGCGAGTCTGCCGATTCCAGATCAGTGTCAGGGTGAGAGTGTGGCGGGTGCTTTGACGGGTGATCGCGATTTGAGGGAACACATGGCGTTTATGGAGTGGAATGGGATTGGCGACCGCAATTTGGGGAATCCGGATATCAATTTGGTGGCGACGCTGCCGTGGCGCTGTGTTGTGACGGGCGACCGGTGGAAGTTGAATTTGTGTGCGGGCGATCAGTGCGAGTTGTTCGATTTGAATACCGATCCTTTTGAGGAGAATAATTTGTTCGATGCGCCCGAGCACCGGGATCGCGTTCGCAATATGGCGGCGGCGATTCGCTTGTGGCAGCACGAGACGGGCGATACGGCACCTTTGCCGAGTATTTGAGGAGAATAAAAATGGGTTTTTCGTATTGTTTGAATACCAGCACGATTCGCAATGAGGGTGTTTCGGTGGTCGATGCCATCGATATTGCGGCGGATGCGGGTTATGAGGGGATTGAGCCGTGGGTGGCAGAAATTGATGCGTGGGTTGCAGGGGGTGGTTCGCTGTTTGAGATACGCGATAAGGCAGCGGATAGGGGGATTCAGATTGTCAATTTGATCGCGTTTTTTGAGTGGTCAGTGCCAGAGGATGAGGAGCGGGCAAAGGGGCTTGAAGAGGCGCATCGCTGTTTTGAGATGGCCGATGCGCTCAATTGCACGTATGTCGCGGCACCGCCTTTTGGGATTCGAGACCGGGATGTGGATTTGTTTTCTGTGGCGCGTCGCTACGGTGAGTTGGTGGATGAGGTTGCCGGGTTTCAGGCGAGACCCCTGCTGGAGTTTTGGGGTATTGCGCAGACTTTGGGTACTTTGGGCGAGGCTTTGCTGGTGGCGGCTGAATGCGGGCGGCCCGATACGGTGCTGCTGGCGGATGTTTATCATATGTATAAAGGGAGTGGACATTTTCACGGGCTGGAACATCTGGGTCCGGGCAAGTTGGGGTTGGTGCATGTGAATGATTATCCAGCGTCGCCCGGCAGGGATACCATAACAGATGCGGATCGGGTTTATCCGGGGGATGGTTTGGCGCCCTGGGCAGAGATTGTGGCGGGGTTTGAGAATGTGGGGTATGAGGGGATGTTGTCTCTGGAGTTGTTTAATCCGGGTTATTGGGAGAAGGGGTCTGTTGTGGTTGCTGAAGAGGGTCTGGCAAAGCTCAAGGCGTGTGTGGAATGAGTTCGAAAAATATTTTTGGCAATGCGCTGCCCGCGCGTGTGCCGTTTTATTACGGTTGGGTGGTTCTGATTTTTGCGGCGGTTGCGATGGTGGCGACGCTACCGGGCAGAAGTGTTGGTATTGGTTTGATTACGGAGCCTTTGATCGCGGATCTGGGTATTTCCCGGCTCGATTTTGCCAGGATGAATTTCTGGGCGACGATTTTTGGGGCGCTTTTCAATTTGATCTGTGGTGTAAGTATTGATCGCTTTGGGGTTCGCGCTGTTGTGACGTCGGTGTTATTTGTTCTGAGTCTGGTGGTTTTGGGTTTTAGCCAGATGACAGGTGCTGGTTTTTTGCTTTTGTTGCTGGTTTTGATGCGGGGTGTGGGGCAGAGCGCGCTGTCTGTGGTTAGTTTGACGATGGTTGGCAAGTGGTTTGTGCGGCGGTTGAGTGTTGCGATGGGTATTTTTGCCGTGCTTATGAGTCTGGGTTTTGCGGTTGCTATTGTTGTTGCTGGCGATGTTGTGCTCAAGCAGGGTTGGCGGGTTATGTGGTCGGGGCTGGGGTGGATTTTGATGGTTCTATCTGGTTTGTGTCTGCTATTTGTTCGTCGAGATCCGGAGGCGGTTGGGCTGGATACCGAGGTTGTAAAAGATGATGAGTCGGATGAGCCGGTGGTTGGTTTTACGCTCGTACAGGCATTGATGACACCGGCTTTTTATGTTTTTGCTATTGGGAGTGCGCTCTACAATCTGGTTATTGCGGGGGTGATGCTGTTCAATCAGTCTATATTGGGGGAGTTGGGGTTTGATGAGACGGTGTTTCAATATGCGATGGCGGTGTTTATGGCGACGGGGTTATTGGGGAATTTTACAGCGGGTTGGGCGGCGCGCCGATGGTCTTTGGGCAGGCTGATGACGATTGCGATGCTGGCGGTTGGCGTTTATTTGCTCGCGTTTCCGGAGCTTAAAACGCCGGGGCAAGCTCTGGTACATGCGGGGTTGTTGGGGTTTTCAGGCGGTGTGGTTTCGGTGATTTTTTTTACGGCGTGGGCAGATATTTTTGGCCGTCTTCATCTGGGTAAGATTCAGGGCGCGGCACAGGTGTTTGCGGTTTTGGCTTCTGCAACAGGTCCGTGGTTTATTGAATCTGTTTTTAGTTCTGCGGGGTCTTATGCACCCGCGTTTTACGCGCTGGCGCCAGCGGTGTTGCTGGTGGCTATTTTTGCCTGGTTTGTGAATATTCCCAGGCCAGAAGATGCGCCGGTATTAGGCCAGTAATTCAGAAGATTTTGGTTGTCATCGCGGCAGGGTTTTAGCCGCGATCCAGTCTCAAATAGTTTTTAGAGGGGTGTGTATGAAGTGGATCTTTATTTTTGTAGTTGGCCTGGCGAGTGCGGCGATGGCGCAGGATATGCCCTGGCGCTATGATTTTGAGGAGAGGTCTGGATCCTATCGGGCAGATGCGGGTAGCGAGGTGTCGCTTTCAGCGAGGCGTTATAAAGGGGGACAGCACTCCTTGAAGTGGTCATGGCAGAATAACGGGCGGCTTTTGTTCACGGATCCCGCGCCGGGACGCAATAAGGCACTGACCGGGTTTCGGGCGTGGGTGTATAACGAGGTGGCGCTCGATGAGGTGCTGACGTTTCGGTTTGGGACAGAGTCTGAATTGGCTGCAAATAATCCGCGCTATCAGTTTGAGTTTGGCTTGAATTTTACGGGCTGGCGGGCGATGTGGATCCATTTGCGGGATGATGCGCGGAACAGATCTTATGAGGGGTCGCGAAGTGGACGGGCGACGGCGTTTGAAATCAGGGCACCGAATAGCGGGGCTGTTTATCTGGATCTGGTGGAGTTGGTGGAGAGGATTCACCCCAGGCGGTCTCCAGATGCACAGGTTCCTTATGTCAATGCAGATAGAGCAGATAGGAGCCGCGAATATCGGTGGAGTCTGAATACATTGCCGGGTCCGCTTCCTACAGAGATAACTGATGATGAGAGACAGGCGTTTGAGACGATTGCGGCGCGATATGAGGCATGGGTTCTGGGTGATGGGGTGAAGGATGATGAGCGGGAGCCTGTGAGGATTCGGCTCAATGAACTTACAGCCTATATAAGGCGTGGGTATCGCAGTCTGGCGGATTACGAGATTCGACGCGAGGGTGATCGCATTCTGGGTAAACCCCTGTTTGCCGAGTTGTCGCCCTATGAACCCCTTTTTCAGAGTGTTTTTCAGGGTGTTTTGTTGCGTCTGGTGCTGGATTATCGGTTGAATGGCAATGAGGAGGCCAGAGATCGGACACTGGATGTGTTCGATTATTTGCACGATCAGGGTTGGGCAGATGGCAGTGGTGTTGGGGCGATGCATCACGAGTTTTTACGGGTTGCTGGCTATGCCCACGCGGTGTATTTGATGCGGGATGTTTTGCAGAGCAAAGGATTATTGGCGCGAGAGTTGGCGACGCTGAGATGGTTCAGTATGTTTGGCGAGTTGTATGAGGATCCGCAAGTGCTGGGCGCGAATGCGGATTTTATACGTTCGGTGGCGATGTATCGGCTGTTGTGCATTTTGATGATGGACGATTCGCCTGAGAAGGTGGCGAATATGCGTCGCTATATTGTATGGCTCAATAATGCACTATCTATTGCGCCTGGGTGGCTGGATACGATTAAGCCGGATTTTGTGGGTTTTCACCATCGAGGTATTTACGCGAGTGGGTATGCGCCAAATGCTTTTCACGTGGCTTCTGTGCTGGTGTATTTGTTGCACGATACGCCTTTTGCGGTTGCGGAGGAGAAGCGCGATAATTTGAAGCAGGCGCTGTTGACGTCCAGGATTATGGCGAATACGTACGATATTTCAATGGCTGTTAATGGTCGTTTTCCGCGGAATACAGCGGTGGCTACCAAACTTTTGCCAGCGTATATGTATGTGGCTTTGAGCTATTCTCCGGTGGATGCGGAATTATCGGGCGCGTTTATGCAGCTTTGGAAGCCGAAGTCGCAGTTGCTGATAGAAGATTTGTTTGAGCGGGTGGCTGTGCGGCTGATGTATTTACACACGCCGGGTGCGATGCAGATGATGGCGGATTTTGCAGAGGCGGGGTACGTACCTGCCGCTCCGCCGTCTGGGCACTGGACTCTGCCTTATGGCGCGCTGTCCATTCATCGGCGTGGGGACTGGATGGTGAGTATGAAGGGGTGGGGCAAGTACGTGTGGGATTACGAGTCGTCGGGGAGAAATAATCCGCTCGGTCGTTATTTGAGCTATGGTTCGATGCTGGTTTACGCGAATGGCGATCCTGTTGGCCGGGAGGCGAGTGGGATTGTTCGGGATGGGTGGGATTGGAGTATGTGGCCGGGTACGACGGTGATTCGCTTGAGTCATGAGCAGATCAAACACGAGGGGCGTGATCGCAATTTTTCGGATGAGACTTTTGTGGGTGGGGTGAATTTGGAGGGACAAAATGGTGTGTTCGCGTTGAAGTTGCACGATACGAGATTCAATACGAGTTTTCGGGCGGTTAAGACGGTGTTTTGTTTTGACGATTTATTGGTCTGCCTGGGGTCTGGTATTGAGAATGATGATGGCGGGCATGCGACTGTGACGCCGCTGTTTCAGGCGGCTATTTCTGAGGATCGTCCTACGGGGGTGAATGGAGCAAGTGTGGGTGCGATTCCTTATGCGTTTTCGGGGATGGCGGGGCAGACGACATGGCTGATGGATTCACGGGGCAATGGGTATGTGGTTCCAGATGGAGGCGAGTTGCGGGTGCAGCGTCAGGTGCAGATTTCTAAAAATTATGGCAGAGATAGCGGTGGTACAGGAACTTTTGAATTGGCGTATCTGGATCACGGTTCTATGCCTCAGGGTGCGTCCTATCACTATGCCGTGCTGGTTCAGAGGTCGCCGGATAAAGTAAGCGCGTTTGCGAATGCGCCTGAGTACGATGTGTGGCAGCGAGATCACGAGGCACATATTGTACATCACCGGGGGATGAAGGCGACGGGTTACGCGCTGTTCGATATTGCGACAAGGCCAGCGAATGGTCCGGTTGAGGCTGTTTCTTTGCCGAGTTTGGTGATGACCCGAGAAGTGGGTGATGGGTTATTGCTTTCGGTGGCTGATCCAGATTTTGGGTGGAGCTGGAAGATCCAGACGCCGCACCGTCAGGATGGTTCGTTGATTGTCAATCAGCCGAGTATGCCGCGGAAGGTAGAGGTGACAGTGCGCGGAAAATGGCGTTTGGATGGTGCGTATGATCTGGCGGACGCAATGGTTCAGTCGGATCAGACGGTTGTGTCGTTTATGTGTCAGGACGGCAAGAGCGTAGAGGTGAAGTTGGTGAGGGCAGATTAGGCGTTTGGAGATAAAAAATTAACCGCAAGGCTCTTGACTCAAATGGGGATATGGGATAAATTGGATCGTTCAATAAAACAAGCTATCAGCAAAAAAGCAGTGATGTTGTCTTGGGGTTGATGGACGAGGGATAAAAGCTGAAAGCTGATTGCTACCTGTTAGCCTTTTACTCTGTGTTTATCCGTGTTTATCTGTGGTTGCTTTTGACTCTTTTGTCGTTGTTTCTATTTTTTGGAGGACTGGATGATTTTTGAGGACGATGTGATCCTCGAGGATGAGGATAAAGAGGAAGACGGCGCGTCGAAGAACGGTATTTTGAACAAGGGACTGATAGATGCGCGTACGATTTTGATTTCCGATCCCGTGGATCACAAATTGACGGCTAAGGTGACGGCGCAGTTGCTGTTTTTGGATCATCAAGATTCGGAAGAGCCGATTAAAATTTTTATTAATTCGCCCGGCGGTAGCGTGTACGATGGGTTTGCGATTTACGATATGATCCGATTTATCCGCCCCAGGGTAAAGATTATCAGTGCGGGTCTGTCAGCCAGTGCAGCGACGGTAATTATGATGGCGGCAGATAAGGCAGATCGGCTGGCTTTGCCAAATTCGCGCCTTATGATTCATCAGCCTTCGATGCGGTTTCAAGGGGTGGCAGAAGATGTGCGGCGTACGGCTGAGGAGGTCGTGAAGATTAAGAAGAAGATTAACGAGATGTATGCCGATGAGACCGGTCAGCCACTTGAAAAGATTGAGGAAGATACGGATCGAGATTATTGGATGAGTCCCGATGAGGCTGTGGAATACGGGTTGATCAGCCGGGTTGTGAATGGGTTTGATGAGATAGATGAATGAAGTCAATTAAAAATTAGGAATTGATATGCACAGCGCGTAAGTCCGTCTCGCAGCGGACATTCTTATGGTATCCTAACTGTGCAGGCGACAGCATGGCGTATTACTATAGAAGCGATTTGCGCTGTGCCAGCCCCTCGGCGTCTGAGAGCGGCATTTTTTGCCTACTTTTTGTTGCTGGTGACAAAAAGTCGGTCGCCGAAGGCATGAAAAGCAATATATAGAAAAAAGCTATATACTTCGCTGTATCACAACAGTAGGAATTATGCACACTGCATCTATTTTTAAAAAGTCTCCTGAATTAGGAGACTTTTTCTTTTGTTTTGACTGAGATACTGATGAATACACTTAAAAACAAAAGTATTACTCCGCACTGGATGATGCGTCTTTTGGGCACGCGGAAGGCGACTATTTTAATTTCATCTGATGGTCTGATTTTGGAAAGAGCCGGTAAACGCTTTGCCGTATGCTCTGAAAATTTGACGCGAGAAGATGTATTACTTCGGGGGAGGCTGTTTTTTGAGCTGGTGTTGCCGACGGATCGCGGTGTGCAGCAGCTGAAGGGTTTGCGCAAGGCAGAGGTGGAGGGATTTTTCGACTGGTTGCAGGATTATTGGTATTGGTTGGCGGAGTCTCAAAAGTTCGCGTCAGAGGTGCGGCGGTGTGCCGCGGAGATTGATAGATTGCTGGATATGGGTTATTTGCGCAGTTCACGCTGGTTGAAGATAAAAGCGATGGCACGGGAAATGCTCGATCAGTTTCGCATGGTGCCGGCGGTGGGGTATTTGGATCGCGACCGCCATGCTGATTTCACGCTGGTGCAGGAGGTGGCACACTGGGGTGATCAAGAGGTGGAAGATTTTCGCGCGCAATATGTCAGTCGCCTCAAGGACCAGTTTTCGACCTTTTTTGATGGGGTGGAGAGCAATCCGCTGAGTGAGAACCAGCGCGATGCCTGTGTGATAGATGAGGACAATAATCTGGTGCTGGCTGGTGCGGGTACTGGCAAGACGAGTGCGATGGTGGGGCGCGCGGGTTTTTTGGTTGAGAGCGGGCAGGCACAGCCCGATGAGATTCTCATGCTGGCTTTTGCGAATAAGGCGGCACGAGAGATGCAGGAGCGGCTGGATGAGCGCGTGGACAAAAAAGGCGTTGTTGCGAGTACGTTTCACAAACTGGGCAAGGATATTATTGCTTCGGTCGAAAAAGCGCAGCCTTCGATTTCGCCTCTGGCAACAGATGGCGCGTTGCTGGAGAAGCATG
Organism: Gemmatimonadota bacterium; assembly: GCA_009838845.1. Taxonomy (NCBI): domain Bacteria; kingdom Pseudomonadati; phylum Gemmatimonadota; species Gemmatimonadota bacterium. The sequence continues at coordinate 21,611 of VXRD01000019.1, forward strand.
TGGATCAGTGGTTTGAGAAGTTGCTTGAGATCTCGACCTATAGACAATGGGTTCTGGATTATCTGGGTTATTACAGGTATCAAGAGGTCAATCCCTTTGATTTTAAAACTCAGGGGGAGTACTTTGAATATATTTTTGCCAATGAGATTCGCACCTTAAAGGGGGAGATGGTAAAGGGTCTGGGCGAGTTGTGGATCGCCAATCATCTGTTTATGCTGGGTGTTGCGTATGAATACGAGGCGGATTATGAGCATGAGACGAGGGGACAGGATTATCGGCAATACCAACCCGATTTTTATCTTCCGGATTGCGGTATTTATCTGGAGCACTGGGGGATAGACCGCGATGGCAATACCGCACCCTTTGTGGGGAAGAAGAAGTATCACGCGGGGATGGATTGGAAGCGCAGAGTTCACGAGAAGTACGGGACGCGCTTGATTGAGACGTTTCACTACGAATATTCCGAAGGTTGCTTGCTGACGGGTTTGGGTAAAAAATTAACAGAGGCTGGGGTGCAATTTAATCCGCGTTCGCCAGATGAGATGCTGGATACGCTGAGGGAGTTTGGAGAGATTCGCGATTTGACACCGTTGCTCGCGGATTTGTTGAGGCGGTATAAGAGCCATTTGCCTCGTCCAGATCAACCGTGGAAGGAGATTGTCCAGGGTGGTCATTTGAGTTTGGTTCAGCAGCAGGCTTTGAAAATTGTGGTGCCGATTTATGAGAAGTATGAAGCGTTTTTGAAAGAAAATCGGCATATCGATTTTGACGATATGATTGGCAGGGCAATCGCGTATGTGAAATGTGGTCGTTTTGTTTCGCCCTGGCGATATATTCTGGTGGATGAGTTTCAGGATATATCCGAGCCGCGTGCGCGGTTGGTTAAGACTTTGAGAGAATCTGTTGATGTGTGTTCTCTGTTTTGCGTGGGGGATGATTGGCAGTCGATTTATCGCTTTACTGGTAGCGATATTCGGTTTACTACGGATTTTGAAGAGAGATTTGGGGCTACTAAAATTACGGTTCTGGATAAGACTTTTCGGTTCAATAATAGTATTTGCGATGTTGCATCCCTGTTTGTGACTGAGAATCCGGCGCAGGTTAAAAAGTCGTTGACTACACATGCGATGGTCAATCATTCCGCGGTTTCACTGTTGCGCGAGAAGAAGCGTCGCGGTTCAGAGGCGGATCTTGACGATCGGCTGAATCGTGTGCTGGCGCATGTCGCCGCGCGGGCGGAAGAGGGTAGTTCGGTTTATTTGTTGGGCAGGTTTCGTTTTAACTTGCCCAATGACACGCAGATGATGATGTTGAGGAAGCGGTTCCCCTCTTTGTCTATTGCGTGTAATACCGTTCACGGTGCGAAGGGTTTGGAGGCGGATTATGTGGTGGTGCTGGGGCTTGAACGCGGTCAGTACGGTTTTCCTTCGCAGAAGACGTCTCATTCTTTGCTCGAGGCGCTGTTGCCCGCGTTAGATCCCTTTCCATATTCGGAGGAGCGCCGTTTGTTTTATGTCGCGCTGACGCGCGCCAAACAGCGCGTGTATTTGATTGGGGATATGACGAATGCGTCTGAGTTTTTGGTCGAGTTGTTGAAGAATAAATATCCGCTGGCGCTGGACGATTTTGAGACCAGTTTGGAACAAGCGTCTTTTGAGCGTATTCGCTGTGTGAAGTGCAAGACGGGTACGCTTGTTGCCGTGCAGGGAAAGTCGTTTTACGGTTGTAGTAATTATCCGTTGTGCAATCATACTGAGAGCGGATGTCAAACGTGTGGCAATCCGATGCAGCGCGTTGGGCGATTTAAAATATGTCTGGATCCTGATTGTGATTCGTGGATGCCTGTTTGTCCAAGATGTGGCGCGGATATGGTTCAGCGCAAGGGGCGCTATGGGGCTTTCTGGGGGTGTAGGAATTTTCGCGGGGATGATGATATTTCTTGCCGGCATACGGAGAATAATATTTCTTTTTCTTCGTGAAAGGAGCGGGCGTGATGGTTTTGCCCAGTATGCGATTGGATGATAAGGTGGTGCTGGTGACGGGCGCGGGTTCGGGCATTGGGCGGGCGATTGCGCTGGCGGTGGCTGAGGTGGGTGCGGATGTGGCGGTGTGTGAGGTGCCACAGAAGGTTGATGCGCTGGATGTGGTGTGCAAAGCGGTTGGAGATTTGGGGCAACGGGCATTGCCATTGGCGTTGCAATTGCCGGATCAGGAGAGTATTGATGCGGCGGTGAGCCGGGTTATCGATACGTATGGCAGGGTTGATATTTTGGTGAATAATGCGGGTGTGAATATTCCCAGGGACGCGCTCGAGGTGACAGAGGCAGATTGGGATGGGGTGCTGGATGTGAATTTGAAGGGGTTGTTTTTTATGTCGCAGCGCGTGGCGCGGTCGATGGTTGAGACGGGTGGTGGCAAAATTGTCAATATTGCGTCGCAAAATGGGGTGGTGGGTTATTACAAGCGCGCGGCTTATTGTTCGAGTAAGGCCGGTGTGATAAATCTGACGCGGGTGTTGGCTGTGGAGTGGGCATCCCATCAGATTACGGTGAATGCCGTGGGTCCGACGTTTATTTTGACGCCGTTGACACAATCGACGTTTGACAATGAGGCGTTGCGCGAGGATTTGCTTTCTCGCATTCCTCTTGGGCGCGTGGGAAAGCCCGAAGATGTGGTGGGTGCGGTGGTGTTTTTGGCCAGTCCGGCTGCGGATCTTATTACGGGGCATACGCTGCTGGTGGATGGCGGCTGGACAGCGCTGTGAGGTGTGAAGTGAAAAGTGTGAAGGACCATACCTGTCATCGCGGCATGGTGTTGAGCCGCGATCCAGGAGGTTTTTAGTTGATGGTTAAAGGCGAATTGCTATGAAGAGTTCTAAAAATACAGGCCGGGGACCGCTGTTTACAGATCCCGATCCAGATGTTGCACGGGCGTTTTTTCGAGAGAAGAAGGGCGCGTTGACAGATAAGCTGATGTCTGTGTCTGATGCTGTTGCCGAGTTTGTGCACGATGGTGACTATTTGGCTTCTGGCGGGTTTGGTGGGAACAGGATTGCGACGGCTCTTTTGCACGAGGTTGTGCGGCAGGAGCGAACAAATCTGGGGTTTGCCGGTCATACGACGACGCACGATTTTCAGATTTTGGCAGCGGGTACGCGTACGGGGAAGCAGATTTTTTCGCGTTTGGATGCGGCATATATTTTGGGGTTGGAAGCGCGCGGTTTGTCGGCGCAGGCGCGGCGGTTGATGGAGAGCGGAGAGGTTGAGGTGTGTGAGTGGACAAATTACGCGCTGGCATGTCGGTTTCGAGCGGCGGCGACGGGTGTGCCTTTTGTGCCTGTTCGCAGTATGCTGGGGACCGATACGTTTAGAGAGAGTGCAGCTAAGGAGATCGCGTGTCCTTTTACGGGCAAACCGCTGACGGTTGTGCCGGCTCTGTTTCCCGATGTGGCGCTTATCCATGTGCACGAGAGTGATTTGTTCGGGAATTGTCGCATTCGGGGGATTACGGTGGCTGATTGGGATTTGTCGCGTGCATCCAAACATGTGATTGTGAGTGCGGAGCGCATTGTGAGTACAGATGAGATTCGCAGCGATCCAAATGCGACCGCGATTCCTGCTTTTTGTGTTGATGCGGTGTGTCATGTGCCTTATGGATCGTTTCCCGGCAATATGGCTGGGGAGTATTTCTCGGATGAAGAGCATCTCAAAGCGTGGTTGGACGCAGAGCGAGATGTGGAGGCATATCGCGCGTTTCTGGATAAGTATTTGTATGGTGTCGATTGTTTTGAGGACTATCTGGAGATTTGCGGTGGGGAAGAGCGGCTGGCGGAGTTGCGGCGGTTGGAGAATAGTGGTTAGCAGGCTGTAATACTGAGAGGGGAGGCCTATGTCTGATTATTATAACGCGATGGAACTGATGATTTGTGTGGCATCCCGATTGCTGGAGGATGAGGCGACTGTTGGGGTGGGCACGGGGGCGCCGTGTGCTGCGGCGATGCTGGCGCAAAAGACGCATGCGCCGGGGCTTTTGGTGGCTTTTGAAGCGGGTGGTTTGGCGCCGATGTTGCCCGCGATGCCCATTTCTGTGGGTGATTCGCGCACGACACACCGGGCACTTATGGCGACGAGTATGTGTGATATTATGGAGACCTGTCAACGGGGTGTGATGGATTACGCGTTTTTGGGTGGCGCTCAGATCGATGCGTATGGGAATTTAAATTCTACGGTTATTGGCGATTATAAAAAGCCGCGCGTGCGTTTTCCGGGTAGCGGAGGTGCCAATGATTTTGCGAGTTTTTGCTGGCGCACGCTGATTATTACACAGCACGATCGCCGTCGTTTTGTGGAAGAGATCGATTTTTTGACGACGCCGGGTTTTCTGACCGGGCCGGGCGCGCGCGAGGCTGCGGGGTTGCCCGAAGGCGGGGGACCTTATCGCGTGATTACGGATCTGGGTGTGATGAGTTTTGATGAAGATACATGTCGGATGCAGGTCGAGAGTTTGCATCCCGGTGTGACGTTTGATGAGGTGCAGAGAAATACCGGGTTTGAATTGGGTCGGGTAGATTCTCTTGAAGAGACTGTGCCGCCCTCAGAAGAGGAGTTGTGCATTTTGCGCGATGAGGTTGATCCCGATGGGTTGATTATTGGGAGATGATGCCAACAATTTCAAAACAAAGCCGTCATCGCGGCATGGTGTTGAGCCGCGATCCAGTGCGCTTAAATAACTTATCCCCCGAGCGCAATATTGTAGCTTTTTCCTTTTTCGGTTTGGAACGCTATTTCTCCCTGGCGTTCTGCGATGACCTCCCGGTCGTCATTGACTGCGCGCATCAATCCATTGTATAGCAGGCGGATGGGGTTGCCCAATAGGGAAGTTATGCGCGCGGATTTTTCTCCGTTTTTCCATTGTAAATCTACTATAAATCCCCCCCTTGCTCTCAGTCCTTCTGTGTTGCCTTCTGTCCAGGCGTCTGGCAGTGCGGGAAATAGCTCAATAGCCTGATGATGGCTTTGTAATATCATTTCCACAATGCCCGCGGCACCGCCCATGTTGCCGTCCATCTGAAACGGGGGATGGTTGTCGAATAGGTTGGGCAGTGTCGAGCGTATGAGCAGTTGCCTCACGTCTTCCCAGGCGCGATCCGCGTCTTTTAACCTCGCCCACACGTTGATGAGCCATGCTCTGCTCCAGCCCGTGTGTCCGCCGCCATGCGCGAGGCGGTGTTCAATGCTTTTGCGCGTGGCAGCCAAGAAGTCGGGTTGATCGACGAGTTGAAAGCCGGGATATACGCCGTAGATGTGTGAAATATGCCGGTGCCCCGGTTCTGGTTCTTCAAATTCTTCCGTCCATTCCATCAGGCGTCCATCAGTGCCGATTTGCGGTTCTGCGAGACGGGATAATGCACTTTTTATGTCGTCGATAATGGGGTCGTCGAGGGATAGGATCTCGGCACAGCGCAGACAATTTGTAAATGTTTCCCAGATGATCTGCTGGTCCATGCTCGGTCCCATGACGAGGTTGCATACGTCCTGCGTGCCCGGCGCGAGGAAGCGGTTTTCCGGTGAAGAAGAGGGACCGGATACGAGTTTGCCAGTTTTTGGATCTTCTGCCAACCAGTCGAGGAAGAACAGGGCGGCGTCCCTCACAACCGGCCAGGCCTGGTCTCGCAGAAATGTTTCTGAGCCGTTAAAATCCCAGTGTTCCATAAAGTGCCTGCTGTTCCATCCGCAGCCCATGGGCCACATGCCGTATTGGACCTTTCCCAATGGGTCGGTGAATCGCCACGCATCTGTTGTGTGATGCGCTGCGGTTCCGCGACAGCCATAGACTTCTTTTGCGGTTTGGCGGGCTGTTGTGCGCAGGGCGTCTGAAAACTCCAAATACGGTTCATGGCATTCGGGCAGGCCGACGAGTTCACAGAGCCAGTAGATCATCTGGATATTGATGTTGATGTGGTAATCGCTGTTCCAGGGGGCTTCGTATTCCTGGTTCCAGATGCCCTGTAGATTGGCGCATAAACTGCCCGGGCGCGAGCAACAGATTGTGAGGTAGCGTCCGAAGTTGAAGTAGAGTGCAACGAGCGCGGGGTCTGATGTGTGTTCGAATTCGGCGAGGCGACGGTCTGTGGGGATGTTGTCGTATTTGTCTTCTCCGAGAGAGAAGGCGCATCGGTCGAAGTAGGTGCTGTGATCCCGAATGTGTTCGCGTTTTACGCGGGGATATGGACGTGTACCACACGCTTCGATTGTGGATATTGCGGAGGCTTTCAGGTCGCGTGTCAGGGGCGTGTAGGGGTCGTCAAAGTTGTAGTCGGTATCGGCGCAGACGACTATTGTGACTGCGTCCGCATTTTCGACGACGAGGGCGTCGTTGGCACACTGGACGCGCCCGTTTTCGGCAATTGCTTTGATTCCTGCAGAGAATTTTACGCCGGGATGGGTTTCTCCGTGTCCCGCGCGTCCGGTTATGAGGAGTGTGTTTTCGGATATGCCCGACCACTGCGCGTTTTCTTCCCGATGGAAAGATATCCGACACGATATTGCGCCTGCTTTGTCCGATGCGATGCGACAGATGATTGCTCGGTCGATTGCTGTGGCAAATACTTCTCGGTGATATGCGACGTCATTTGCAACCCATTGCGTTGTGGCGATTGCAGAGTTTAGTGAGAGTTCGCGGCGGTAATCGGTGTGTTGTTCGATGCCGCTTTGCTCGATGAGCAGGTCGCCCAATGTCTGATAGCTGCGCGGTACTATGCGTTCTCCCATGACGCCTTCTTGCACGAGGTCCTGCGCTTCGGTGTATTGGCCTTCAAAGAGCAGTTGACGCGCGCGTGCGACGACCTGTTGCGCGCCCGGTGGTGATACGGGTACGGGAGGTCCCGCCCAGATCGAGTCTTCGTTCATTTGTATGCGTTCATTGCTTACCCCACCAAATACCATGGCGCCGAGTTTTCCAGCCCCCACGGGTAAGGCGTGATTCCAATCTTCCGCTGGTTCGTTATACCAGAGTTTCATTATTTCCTCCGCTGTTTTAGTTCCATAAATTCTCTGGTAAAATAGCAGGTGAATTCGGTTCTCGCAACTGTCTATTGTATCGTGTCAAATATTTGTGACTCAGGGTTCGTTGACACCCTTTTGGCTTTCGGATATATTGCACCAAAGAGCATTCTAATTTTTAAATTTGTGGACATTTGTTGATGCATTAAGGTCGGCCTGATAGACTTCCAAAAGGCCACGCATTGCGCGTCTGTGAGCAATGTTTCAGGGTTTATATGTGGGTACAAAAAGGTGATGTGCGGCTATTCGAATGCGTATATCGGAATGTGAAAGAAGTGGAATAACAATGGAACGATTATTGTCTTTTATTTTTTTGCTGATTATTGTGGTGGGTCCCATCTATCTGATCTTCTATATCCGCCAGAAAAATCGGCGATGCCGATACTGTTTGGTTGGGACAAAGAAGGTGCTGGGTCTGCCAGAACAGGAGGAGATTAATCGCCTCATAGAAAATGAAGAGATGCCGGGGACATCAGCCCATTATGAGTTGTGTTCAAAGTGCAAAAGGCTATACGATTGGAGATGGTTTGACGATGAACGCGTACACAGGCGGGACGGAGATATGCACGATAGACAGTGCGTTTGTGGGTTTGATTTGAAACCTCTGTGGGGTATAAAACCGGAGATTTCTAAAGAGGCATTACGCGCGATTCCCCTGGAAACGCTCAATGCATTATATGAAAAATATGGAAAATCGAGGTTGATCGAGAAACTCTACGATCCGCTTGATGATGACAATATTCTTTTTTTGTGTTCACAATGCAGACGAATTTATATGTGGCAGCCCGTAGGTGACTATCAAGTGTTACAGTGCATTTCACAAAATCATTCAAAATACGATCCAGACCCGTTTGTGAATCGTTCTTGATTTGATAAAAACCATATTACAATAATGGTAATTTGTTGAAAATGAGATTATTGGAGGAAACAATGCAGATATGGAGTGTGACTGAATTTAAGGCTCAGGCACTGGGAATTTTGGACCAAGTTGCTCAAACAGGCGAACCTGTGATCGTGACAAAACAGGGGAAGGCGATTGTTAAGGTGATACCTTTACCCTATGGTGCAGATATCTCAGAAGGTGCAACGGTTCAAGAGCCGGGTAAATTGAAAGGAACAGTACTGGAGGAAGTTGATATTGTATCTCCTTTGGGCGCGGATATTTGGGATGCTGCGCGATGATATATTTAATGGATTATTGGGATATGCGCAAACTGACGATAGTAATACCTCATATTCATATGGGCAAAATTCGGATCCGAGTTCTGATCTCATCTACAACAACCAGAGATCCAGAAGCCAGATCATCATCGTGCTGTCTGAGAGCAGCGATTACGATATTTTCCAGATGCTCCGGCAATATATCTCGCGCGCGAACCTGAAGCACACTTGGACCGGTCGCGTGAGATAGAGCCAGCATAGTGCCGAAATCCAGATCGTGGGTAAACACGATGTATTCATACCTCAGCGCCCAATCCATAATTACCCGGTCACTGTCTCGCGGATCCCCTATTGTGGACCAATGGACTGCGGACCATCCATGGCGCTTCAGAACGGGCACCCAATCGGGTGACAAATTCATGTCGATCAGAAGCTTCACACTCATGGAGTGACCAGTGCAACTTCCCGTTCTTCGACCCGCCAGGCTGCATAGGCCAGAGCTTGATCGATATCTTCGCGCTCGAGATAAGGATAGGCTTTTAGAATTTCCTCATGTGAGCGACCAGCCGCCAGGAGCCCCACAACAGTTCCGACCGTTACTCGCAGTCCCCTAATACATGCTTTGCCGCCCATAACAGCGGGATCAAAAGTAATTCTCGTGAATTTTTCCACGCGCTATCTCCTTCTATATCCGTATGATCGGGTATAAAAACGATTCATAAAAATAAAAGTGTAGCAACAGTGAAAGTTTGTCAACCGCATTTCAACAAAGGTTATGAACAGCATGAATCGTCCCTATGTGCAAATCGAGTCTGAGAATAAGATCTCCACGCTTCGACATCATTTGGAAAAGATGTTGCCGGAGTTTGAAGCGTTGCCGGGTGTTGTGGGCTTGACCTTGAATGGTGGCCTTTCACGGGGTTATGCAGATCATCTTTCGGAGATTGATGTAACCATCTATTTGACTTCAGAAGCTTTTGTGGATTGGCAATTGAGTAAGCCTCCGATTGCTGTTGGAATTACCAAATTGGCGGGGCAACTCTATGATGTCAAGTATGTAGATTTTGCTGCTGAAAGCGCGCGCGATTGGAATGATACTGAGTTGTGGGATGCATCGTATGCGGAGATTCTGTTTGATCCTGAGGATCTTCTCCATTCAGTTTTTGCTGAGAAATTGGCTGACCGACCTGAACCCGGTAAGGCGGGAAATTTGCTGATGAGTTGCTGGTGGTATTTCCGGCTTACGGGCGATAGTTGGATTCATCGTGGGGATGTTCTACAGGGTCACTATGTGTTCAATCAGGCTGTCACTGCGTTGGTTCAAGCACTTTTTGTAGCCAACCGGGAGTATATTCCACATGAGAAGTGGTTGCTGCATTTGAGCCGCAGTCTTGGGTGGACGCCAGAGAATTGGGAGGAGCGCTTACAGGCTGCGATGAGTACGGGAGATTTGACTGTGGAGAGTTTGAAGTCCCGGCAAATTACAATCGCGAGTCTGTGGCGGGAAATAGACAGGTATATTATTGAAAATTACTATCCACACCTGCCTGTTCATATGATGCAAAAGACAACGTATGAGAGGTTAAAATTACTGGCGAAAGAGGGGTCCATATCGAAAGGCGAATGGCAAATGAGAACGGGTTCGGGCGTTCCCGGAGGAGATCCATTTTATTCGATTTTTAAACTTGAGGACGATGAGCTGATTTTTGATCTGCAGGCATTGCTCGCAATTGATGAGGACGCTATGTATGACTGGCACTATGAAGTTCTGCGGGCTGTGAAAGAGGATCTTCAGAAGGGGTAGTACGGGGAAGGGGAGAGTATGTCTCCCCTTCCCTGTACGGGGAGAGACCGGGGGAGGGTTAGCTATAGTGAATTTACAGATTTATAAACGTCGAGTATCGGCACCTGTTTTTCGCGTGCAATACGGGCGCAGTCGTCGTATTCGGGAGTGATGCGTTGTTTGCCGCCGATGTCGGCGATTTTGACGCGGATGGGTCCATAAGGGGTTTGGACGGTGTCTGTGCGGCGTTCGAGGATGTGGCGTTGAACGGGCAGGCGGCGGATGCCGAGGGTGGTGGTTTCTGAAAAGATGAGTTCGGTGAGTTCGGTTTCTTTGTTGGGGTCGGCCAGGACAGTGAGTTGAATGCCCGGGCGGCCTTTTTTCATGATGACGGGGGTGAGGAAGGCGTCGCGCGCACCGGCTTCGAGCAGGCGGTCGATGAGGTAGCCGTAAATTTCAGGGGTCATGTCGTCGATATTTGTTTCGAGCAGGACGGGTAAATCTGTCCGGGGATCTGCGACGAGTTCACCGATTTCAACGCGGAGGAGGTTGGGTACCTGTTCGACATCGCGCGTGCCAGCGCCATAACCCGTGTTTTCTGTGCGTAGCTGAATTGTTTCGCCAATATTAGAGGCGAGTGCCGTGAGGAGAGCCGCACCGGTGGGGGTGACGAGTTCATACGGGATGTCTGTGCGTTCGGATGGAAAGCCTTTTGTCATTTCTACGACTGCGGGAACCGGGACGGGCATCGCCCCGTGTGCGCCCCGCGTGTGACCCGAGCCAAATCGGAATTTGGAGGCGTAGATCGCTTCGATTTCGAGGAGTTCGAGGCCGACGATAGCGCCGACGACATCGACGATGGCATCTACTGCGCCTACTTCGTGGAAGTGGACCGCTTCAATGGTGGTGCCGTGGATTTTTGCTTCGGCTTCGGCGAGTTTTTGAAAGACGCGCGCGGCTTTTTCTTTTGCAGAGGCCGATATCTCGCTGTTGTTGATGATTTCAAGAACGTCTTTCAGGTGCCGGTGGACGTGGCCTTCCCGAGCGTTGACGTCTATTTTGGTGCCGGCAATGCCGTGTTTTTCCACGCGACGCTGGGAGAGGGTGAATTCGCGCACACTGAGTTTGTCGAGTTCAGATTTCAGGACGGAAAAAGACAGGCCCGCATCGACGAGCGCGCCGAGGGTCATGTCGCCGCTGATGCCGGCAAAGCAGTCGAAATAGGCGACTTTCATGAGATAATCCTAAAAAAAAGACCGTGAGTATTCACGGTTATAGAACTTGTTTATCCGGGGAGGTGAGAAAAGAATCTACTCTGCTACTACCCCTACCGGCAATGCAGTTGTGACGATTGAACCGTTTTTGCGACCTAAGAGCGCGAGATACTGGTCGCGCTGCTGGTGAAAATACGCCATGTATTTTTCGGGGATGGGTTGACCTGCGGGGCGATTGATTTTCCGCGTTGGGTTGATCAGTTTGTATTTGCCATTTACTGTGGCGTAAAAATTGAAGTGCAAGTGTGGGCCTGTGGAGCGTCCGGTTGAACCTACATAACCGATGGTTTGTTTTTGGTTGACGCGCTGTCCCTTTCTCAGGCCCCGCGCAAATCCCCTCAGATGGCCATAGCCGGTTTTATAGCCGTTGCTGTGTTCGATTTCGATATAGTTGCCAAGCGGACCTTTGCGTCCGACAAAAGCAACCGTGCCATTGGCAACGGCCCAGACTTTTGTGCCGTATGGCGCGGCGTAATCCACGCCGTGATGCCGCGTGTATTTTTTTAGTATGGGATGAAATCTACGGTTGGTAAATGGGGAACTGATGCGGGTAAAGTTCAGGGGTTTACGCAGGAAGAGTGCCTGGAGTGTGCGACCTTTTGCGTCGTAGTAATTTCTGTTTCCTCTGGGGTCGGTGTAGAGAAATGCTTGAAAAGATTCTTTATCGCCTTCGTATTGGGCTGAGAGAATATCGCCATAGCGGACAAAGGCACCGGATTTGCCGTAGAGTTTTTCAACGACGAGCGTAAATTCGTCGCCTGTTCTGCAGTCGTTGTAAAAGTCGATATAGTATTCAAATACGTATTCGAGTTTGTCGCACAGAAGAGCCGGATTTTCACCGGTTTTTTGAAGCGCGCTCCAGATGTTGTCTTTTATGCGGCCGGATACGATAATGGCCTCTCGCTTCAATGGCAGGTTTTCTTGCCTGGCTTTGAGTTGGCCATTTATTCGTTCGACGATAAATTGCGTTTCGTGGTTGTTCTGCCTGGTGTATTTGAGGTGCTGAATGGTTGAACGGCTGTCGAGCACCAGTTCATAGCGATCCCCACGCCGAACGATATTGGGATTGAATGACGCGCGTTTAATATCTCTGTGTAGCACATCGATAAGTTCGAGAACTTCGGTGCGTGAGATATTTTCGCTCGTGAGGGCTTCGGTGAGATTTTCTTTGTTGGCGATATAGCCCACAATTCTGGTGGTTTTGGATTCTGGAGGAGGGGTAAGTGGGAGGATGAGATCTGCTTCAACTGGATCTGGTTTTGCGGGACTTTCTTCAGTCATTTTTGCGACGGGTTCATCTTTTGCCGGTTCTTTGCCAAGACCAAAGAGCATACTGACGGATATTAGTAAGCAGAAGAAGATCCATCTTTTGCGTGGCTTGGGGGATTTGGGCTGACCTTTATAAGCGCGAACCGGCATGTGGGGAGGGACCCTCGTGAACTTTGATGTGTTGCTGACTGAATGTGCGCCAAACAATAAACCATCTTGCTGTGTACGTCAACCGCATTATATTGGGGTCGCAAAATTGTGTCTGCTATATGTTGTAATTCGCGCGCTGTGACCTTGACGTTATCTGCAAGCCTGGGTAAATTGAGTTGTTGAAGATCAGGTGGGCCGATCGATAGCGAGGATATAATATACAATGAATGCTGAGAAAATAGAACTCAAAGGTTTGTTTCCCGAAGAATTGGCACAGCATGTGTCCGATATGGGCCTGGAGCGGTACAGAACCCGACAGTTGGTTGACTGGCTCTACAACAAGGGTGTCACGGATTTTGAGTTGATGACGAATTTGTCCAAAACCGTGCGCGCGCAGTTCGATGAGCAATTTACGCTTTTGAGATTAAATTGCGTTGGTGAATTGAGGTCTTCGTCAACAGATACGGTGAAGTTTTTGTTTGAGTTGCCCGATAAGCGACTTATCGAGAGTGTTTTGATGTGGGATGGCAAGCGTCGCACGCTGTGTGTGTCGTCGCAGGTGGGGTGTCCGCTCGATTGCCAGTTCTGCGCGACTGCGCGCATGGGGTTGATTCGCAATTTGACGGCGGCAGAGATTGTCGAGCAGGTGTTGTACGCACAGCGTTTTTTGCGTGCAGAGGGCGATGAGTTGACGCATGTGGTGATGATGGGGATGGGAGAACCTTTGCTGAATTTCGATCAGGTGATTCGAGCTATTCGATTGATCAATCTGGATTATGGGGCGGCCGTGGGCATACGTCGCATTACGTTGTCAACGGTTGGCCATGTGCCGGGTATTGCAAAACTGGCAAGAGAAAAACTCAAAATTGGATTGGCTGTATCGCTCAATGCGACGACCGATGAGCAGCGGTCAGAGATTATGCCGATCAATCGCAAGTGGCCTATTGCAGAACTCCTGTCCGCTGTGCGGGCTTATTACGATCAGGTCAGACGGTGGGTGACATTTGAATATGTGTTGTTGCACGGGTTTAATGATACAGCCGAAGATGCATACAGGCTGATTGACCTGATGCGAGATATTCCATGTAAAATCAATGTGATACCGTGGAATCCCATTGAAGATGCGCGCTATGAACGCCCCCCGCAGAAAGCAATTGATCGGTTTGTCGATATTTTGTCTCAGGCAAAATTGACAGCAACTGTTCGCTATAGCAAGGGAGATGATATTGCGGCCGGGTGTGGACAGTTGTATTGGGAAATGGAGAAAGGTGTGAAGTAGGTAGGGGACGGTCCCCGTGCCGTGCGTCATCGCGGCAGGATCCCTGCTCAACACCATGCAGGGACATGCTTTAGCCGCGATCCAGAAGGTTTTGCCTCTGATTTTCATCCTGTTTATCCTTTCATCCTGCAAATCCTGATTCTGCCTTTTTACTCTTGAAATATTTCCCTATCTGTTCTATGATAAGCATAACCACGAAGCTACCTGTTTTTTCTCCTCCATAATACAGTTTGGAGATGTTTTTTATGGACCAATTTGTTATCGAGGGTGGACATCCTTTGTCTGGAACTGTTGTTCCTGCTGGCAATAAGAATGCGGCTCAACCTCTTTTGGCGGCGACTTTGTTGACTGAAGAACCTGTGGTGCTAAAAAATGTACCTGATATTGGTGATATTGCCGTTATTGTCGAAATTTTGCGCGATCTGGGGGCAGAGGTTCGCTACTCGGGTGATCACGAACTGACTATTTGTACACGGGATGTCCTCAAGTCTGTGTTGCGGGCCGATTTGTGCCGGAAAGTGCGCGGCAGTTTTATGTTTGCCGGTCCGTTGTTGGGGCGATTTGGGAGGGCGACGATTCCGCGACCTGGGGGCGATCGCATCGGTCGGCGGCGGGTCGATACGCATTTGATTGCGCTGGAAGAACTCGGCGTGCGTTTTCATACCAATCACATTTATGATTTTGAGGCGCCCAGAGGCCTTGTGGGGGCGGATATTTTTTTGGATGAGCGCAGTGTGACCGGCACTGAAAATGCCGTGATGGCAGCGGTTCTTGCGCGAGGTACGACTATTTTGAGCAATGTGGCTTCAGAGCCTCATGTGCAGGAATTGTGTTTGATGCTGAACAGGATGGGTGCTCAAATTTCGGGTATTGGGACCAATGAACTGGTTATTGAAGGCGTGTCGAGGCTCAGTGGGACTACGCATACGATTGGTCCAGATTATATGGAGGTCGGCAGTTTTATTGGATTGGCAGGGGCGACCAATAGCGAGATACGCATTGTCAATGCTGCGCCCAAAAATATGCGCAAGAGTTTGATGGTGTTTCGGCGTTTGGGGCTGGAAGTTGAGGTCGATGGACAGGATATTGTGGTGCCGTCCTTTCAAAAGCTGGAAATTATGCCGGATGTGGGCGATGCGATTCCGCGCATTGACAACGATCCCTGGCCGGGTTTTCCACCCGATTTAATGAGTATTGCCATTGTGTTGGCGACACAGGCGCGGGGTACGGTGCTGTTTTTTGAGAAGATGTTTGAACAGCGCATGTACTGGTTGGACCGTCTCATCGATATGGGCGCGAAGATTGTGATTTGTGACCCGCATCGCGCTGTGGTGGTGGGGCCGTCAAAACTTTATGGCGAGCATTTGACGAGTCCCGATATTCGAGCGGGTATGGCGCTGATTATTGCGGCTTTGTGTGCCGAGGGTCAAAGTGTGATTAGAAATATCGAACAGATCGATCGCGGTTACGAACAAATCGATACGCGCTTGCGCAGTTTGGGTGCGCGTATTCAGCGGGTGACGGTAGAGGAGTAATGGTAAAGAGGTGATTTGATGTGACGAATGACCAGGATGCACGCATGGGCGCGCTGGAAATTGTGCGTCGTTTGCAGGCGCGGGGTTTTCGCGCTTTGTGGGCCGGTGGATGCGTGCGAGACATGTTGATGGGGCAGGTGCCCCGCGATTACGATATTGCCACAAATGCCGATCTCCAACAGGTGATCGGCATTTTTCCTCATGCACAGGTGGTTGGGGCGCATTTTGGGGTGGTGATTGTGCGGCTGGGTGATTATCATTATGAGGTGGCGCGTTTTCGCCGCGATCTGAAGTATTCCGATGGTCGACATCCCGATGGTGTGGTGTTCGTGGATGAAGAAGAGGACGCGAGGAGGCGCGATTTTACCATTAATGGGATGTTTTACGATCCCGTGGTAGATGTTGTGCTCGACTATGTGGGGGGACAGGCTGATTTAAAAAAAAAGGCGATCCGCACGATTGGCGATCCGCATGCCCGATTTCGTGAAGATCGATTGCGTATGTTGCGCGCGATTCGCTTTGCGTGTCGGTATCACTGGCCCCTTGAGGAGAAGACGCGAGAGGCTATTGGAGAACTGAGCGCGAGTATTGTATTTATAAGTCACGAGCGCATTCGCGATGAAGTTGTTAAAATTTTGACCGAGGGGGGCGCGCCTTTGGGGGTGCGCTGGCTGATCGATCTGGGATTGATGGCGGTTTTTATGCCCGAGGTTGTGGCTATGGATGGTGTGCCCCAACCGCCTCAGTTTCATCCCGAAGGCGATGTGTTGACCCATACGCTTATTATGTTGGGTTTGATGCAGAATCCCTCTGTAGAGTTGGCGATGGGTATTTTGTTGCACGATGTGGGCAAACCCCCTACTTATGAGGTGCGGGATCGCATTCGGTTTCACAATCATACAAAAGTTGGGCGCGAGATGGCCGAGGAGATTTGCAGAAGGTTGCGTTTTTCGTCGGAACAGATAAAGCATATTGCGGCGTTGGTAGCAGATCATCACAAATTTATGCATGTACAGGAGATGCGCTCGAGTACGTTGAAGCGCTTTTTGCGTACGGATCGGTTTGAAGATCACCTGGAATTGCACCGGATTGATTGTTTGTCGAGCCATGGTGCGTTGGACAATTATGCGTTTTGTAAGGCTGCGCTGGAGAATCTGGAGCCAGAACAAATCAGACCTGTTCCGTTGATTAATGGACGCGATTTGATTGCGATGGGACAAAAACCCGGTCCCGCGTTTAAGAAGGTGTTGCGGGCTGTTGAAGATGCACAGTTAGAAGGGCGTGTAACGCGACGCGATGAGGCGCTGAGGTTGGCTACACAGGTGTTTGAATCGCTTGGGTTGTAGTTCTGCAGTTCATCCTGCAACTGTTTGTCTGTTGAGATGTATAAGAGATGATATTTGAGATGTTTACTGGTTGCTGTTTTTTTCAGGAGGTAGGAGAATGTATAAACGATTGTTTGCAGGTCTGATGTTGATGGCTATGGGGTGGACGCCCGCCTGGGCGACGACTGTGAAGACGTTTGTTTTTGAAGAGATGTGCGAAACCGCGCAGACTATTGTATATGTCAAATGTCTCGCGCGCGATAATGCAGTTTTTGCCGATCGAGAGGGTATTTTTACCCAAACGCGGTTTAAAATTATGGAGGTGGTCAAAGGGCAGACTGATTCAGAAATGGTGCTGACTTTGCCCGGCGGTGAGTGGGAAGGACAGCGCATGTATGTGCCTGGTATGCCGCAGTTTGTGGTGGGGCAAGAGACTGTGCTGTTTCTTTCGAAGCGCGACGATTTTGGTTCTCCATGGCCGATGGGATTGGGACAGGGGTGTTATGCCGTGCAGGTGGGTGAAGGTGGAAATCGCCAGGTCAGACTCAGACATGTGCCTTTGCCTCCGGAGGTACGCAGCAAACCCGCACAAGCGCAAACATCGCACATGGAGTTGGGCGATTTTTTGACTGCGGTTCGAGAAGTGCTCAATTTGAACCAGCAAGAGGCACCTGCTGAACAGTAAGGGGTAATATGAATCTGCATTTTGATATTCGAGATATTTTTCGCTGTGTGCGACTGGGTTGGTCTGGGAAAAAAATTTGGGTTGGGCTGTTGGGGCTGGTCGCAGCTTGGGCGGGCTATTCGGCTTTGTTGCTTATCGCACATGTCCGCGCGGGCAGTGGGGACATGTGGCAGCGCTATGGTTTATTCCCTGGCGCAGCGATCGGTGAATTTGATCTGCCTGGCACGGGGTTGCACATTTTGGGCATGGTGTTTGCCCTTGCGGTGGTGTTTGTAACGACCAGTATGATGTGCAAGATCACTTTTCAGCAGCTTCGGGGCGATGAATTTTATTCGGTTGGCGATGCCTGCCGATTTGCAAGCGCGCGCTGGAAAACCGTGCTGTTTGGCCCCGTTGCCGTGCTTGCTCTGTTTGCCCTTTTTGTGGTTGGCGGCGTTGTGATTGGGTGGATTGCCGGCTGGATCCCCTCGGTGGGTGAGATAGTTTTCGCGCTGTGTTTTATTCCCATTTTTTTTGCGGCTTTGTTGGCTGTGTTTATCGGTCTGGTATTTGTTGTTGCTGTGATTATGTCGCCAGCTATTGTGGGTACAGAGGGGGTTGATATTTTAGATGTTGTGATACAGTCGTTTTCACTGACGTGGTCACAGCCCTGGCGATTGGTTTTGTATGCGGTGTGGATGATTTTTGCGGTGTGGGTTGGTTTGATGATGCTGGGAGCTTTAACCATGGCTGCGATTGGTCTGATTGCCTGGGCATGTGGTTTGTTTATGGATGTTAAACTGGCCAATCTTTTTTACGTGGCGTCGCACTATCTCTTGTTTGTCCCGGAGAAATGGGATGATTTGTTTGCGAGTTTGCCCGTGCCTGGGATACCGTCGGGAGCCGAGGTCTGGGGTGGTGGTATCCTCGGGGTGATGCTCATTGTGATTACGGGTATTGTGGTTGCTTATGTCCAGGCGACTTATGCGTCGGGACTGAGTTTGATGTATGTGGTTTTAAGACATCGCAAGGACGATGAAAATTTGCTTGCTCGGGATGATGATCTCGAGGTTGTGAGCGAGGAGGCCGGCGATAACACTGATTCCGAAACGGCATAGGTCAAATTTTCCCGTTGACTTGCTGCGCGAGGTGGCAATCCAGGCGCGGCTGGCCGAAGGTGCCGAGGGTGTGCGTCGCATTCTGCGAACGGTTTTTATGGCTGAGCAGATTCCCGTTCGCAATGTCGCCCAGGAGGTGGGGTTGCCCGTTCCCGTGGTTGCCGCTGTGCGGGGTGAATTGGAAAAGAGAGGTATTTTGACGCGAAAAGGTGGGGTTTCGCTCACGGGTAAGGGCCTGAGTGTTGTGCAATCGGAGTTGGGGCTTTCGTGCCGCAAACGCTTTGCGCGCCCGGGCGTGCCTCCCATACCTGTGGTTTTGAAAGAGGTGTGTGGTCGTTTTGCAGATATTGCTGAGAGGCGACCAGAGGTCGATGTCAAACTGGATCAGTCCCATGCAACGCCCGAAACTGTTTTAAGGCGTGCTGTGTATTTGTACGAACACGATGCTCTCGAAGGGCGCAATCTGCTCGTTCTTGGGGACGACGATCTGACGTCTGTGGCGGTGGGATTGCTGGCGCAGCATTTGGAGATTGTTCTCGGGCAGGTGGTGGTGTTGGAGTGCGATGGGCGGCTCGTTGATTTTCTCGGTGTAATCAGCGAACGCGAAGGGTTGCCTATCACTGTGATTGCACGCGATTTGCGCGAAGATATTCCGGGTGACCTGTGCGGGCAAATGGATGTGTTTTTTACCGATCCACCCTACACGTTGTCCGGTTTGTCGTTATTTGTTTCTCGCGGTGCTTCTGCACTGGTGCCCGAGGTGGGTAAGCAGGGGTTTGTCAGTTTTGGCCGTCGTTCACCAGATGAGACAGTACGGGCGATTGGTTCATTGATCGAGATGGGCTTTGCGCCTGTGGAAATCATACCGGATTTTAATAAATATGTCGGTGCCCAGGTATTGGGGGGGGTCAGTCAGATGATTCGTCTGATTTCTACCGGGAAGCCACAGCCTCTTGTGACTGGCACATATCACGGGGCACTGTACACGGCTGATCTCAAAAGGCGGCGACAAGGTGATCGGGCATCCCATTGATCCCACGTATGGCGAGTATTTGCGCGATGTGTTTTTGCGAGCAAATAAGCGGGCCTGGTGTTATTTTCCGCCCTTTCTCTGTGCTTTTAGTCTCGCACCCAATCGGATTGTGTGCGTCGATGAAATTGCGGGGAGTACGTGTCTGTTAGTAAAGCGTCCAGAAGGTGTTGACTTGCTGCTGCCACCTGTTCCCTGTGATGCTGATACGCTGAAGAGGGTTGTCGATAAACTTGCCTCTCATCAGGGTGGTCGTCTGCCGAGAATTTTGTGGTTAGATGCCTGTGATGCCAAATATGTAGATACCGACAAGTTTGCACTTCGCGATAAAGACGCAGAATACGTTTACGATCCATCGCAGATTGCTGCGGCTACAGGAAGGCGTTTCAGGGATGTGCGCAAGCGCGTGCGCCGTTTTGAGCGCGCCCACGCGTTCCGTTTTCGCGCTTTGACTGCGTGGGATGTGCCGGATTGTTTCGCGCTGTTGAAGCATTGGCGTCGGCGCCAGGGGCGTCGGCATCCCTTTTTGCTGGACTGGGGATATACGCGGGCAGCGCTCGATCAGTTTCATTTTTGGTCAGAAGATGTGTTGTGGGGGTGGTGTGTGGAGGTTGCGGGACGGATTGAGGCTTTTGCCCTGAGCGGAAAGATGCAGCCCGATTTGGCGCATTTTTTTGTTGCGAAGACCAATCCCGATTTGCCCGATTTGTCGTATTTTTTGCGATGGCGAGTTTATGGCGCGTTGTCTGCTTATCGCCGCGTAAATGACGCTGGAGATCTGGGTTTGTCGGGTTTGCGCCAGTTCAAGCAGAAATTTCGACCTGTGGATCAGTGGCGGGTTTTTTCAGCAGAACCCCTGTGAGGCATATTATGAACAGGTTGCTAATCGTTGCAATTTTGAGTCTATGGATTTGTGGATGCGAGACCACATCGCCCTCTTCTTATGTTTATTACGAGGTGGTGCATTCTCCAGAGCAAGTCGCGGTGGGAGATTCTCTGTTGATAGAGACCAGAGAGGGCGCGACATTTCAAGGGATTTTGTTGCGGGCAGATAAAGAAGAGATTGTGGTGACGACAGAGACGCAGGGTAAGATCCGGGTACTCTGGCGCGAGGTCTCCAAGGTGAAGCGCGTTATAAGGGCAAGGGCGCAGGAGTGAGTAAGCGATCTACTTCGTTGGACCAGGTGTTGGCAACGCAAAGGCCGTATTCTTTTTTTCCTCCTGTGGAAAGGGGACCTGTGAGGTGGGTATAGCGTTGGGTTGCTTTGAGGTTTTTGGGAATATAGTCGGTGTTCAAAAAGTGCAGTGCAAGGCCCGCGCGTTCTCTGTGTGTGGTATTTGCAAGTGTGCGATGTGCAATGCCAAAGTTGAAGAAGACGGCACCTCCGGCTGGCAATTCAATGGGGATGGCTCTTTCTTCGGGTACTGTGCAGTGGATGTGGTGGTCGCTGTTGGGGTCCCGGTCGTGGGCGTAAATTTCGCGGTGGCTGTCGGGTACGATGTGCAGTGTGCCGTTGGCGATGTTGGCATCGTGAAGGGCAACCCACATGCCAACGCCTTTGGCGGGATCGCTGATTTTGAAATACGCGTTGTCCTGGTGCCAGTCCGTGCCAATGCCCTGTTTGCCGGGTTTGAGAAAGATCTGGTCGAGGTGGAATACAAAGGGAGAGCCGATGAGTTGCTCGACAAGGGCGAGGACTTTGGGGTGAAAGTGCAGGGCGCGATAAAACGCGCTTTTGGGCGTGATGGGACAGATTTGCAGGTTGATTTGCGTTTGTGAATGGGTCTGCCCATCCCCGTCGGTGGCGACATTGCGGAGGAGGCCCTCGCGTTTGAAGCGGTCGAGTTCAGCGCGCATGGCGCGTATTTCCCGGCGGGTGAACATGTCCGGGACTATGGCGTAACCCGAGGTGCGAAAGCGGTCGAGTTGTTCTTGTGTTAGAGACATTTTCCCTCTTAAAATGTGAGTTCACCGGCAAAGTGACAACTCGCACGATGCCCCGGTTCGATTTCTATGAGCCGGGGTTCTTCTGTTTTGCATTTGTCCTGTGCATAAGGACAGCGCACGTGAAATTTGCATCCTGGTGGGGCGTCGGCGGGGTCTGGTACGTCGCCTTCGAGGGGGATGCGCTCGCGCTGATCGTCGGGGTCGGCGATGGGAACGGCGGATAGGAGGGCCGCAGTGTAGGGGTGAAGGGGATTCTGGTAGAGTCGTTCGGATGTGGTGATTTCAATGATTTGACCGAGGTACATTACTGCAACGCGGTCGGAGATGTGTTCGACGACGCTGAGGTCGTGGGCGATGAACAGGTAGGTGAGGTCGAAGGTTTCCTGGAGGTCTTCGAGGAGGTTGATGACCTGAGCCTGTACGGACACGTCGAGGGCGGAGACGGGTTCGTCTGCGATGACGAGTTTGGGGTTGAGTGCGAGGGCGCGGGCAATTCCGATGCGCTGGCGCTGTCCCCCTGAAAAGGCATGGGGATATCGCCGCAGGTGATCGGGGCGCAAGCCCACGCGGATGAGCAGTTGTTCGACGCGGTTTTCGAGTTCAGATCCCGATGCGATCTGGTTGATGATGAGGGGTTCGGCCACGATGTCGAAGACGGTCATGCGCGGGTTGAGCGACGAGAAGGGGTCCTGGAAGATGTATTGCAGTTCTCTCCGCAGGTCACGCATGTGTTCTTTGCCGAGGCTGCGCAGATCGAGTTGCTGGCCGTTGTGATGGAAGATGATTTCGCCGTCGGTGGGTTCTATCAGGCGAATGATGGACCGCCCTGTTGTGGTCTTACCGCAGCCCGATTCGCCGACCAGGCCGAGGGTTTCGCCCCGGTGCAGGGTGAGGTCTAAGCCATCTACTGCTTTGACATAGCCGACGACTTTTCGCCACAAGCCCTTTTTGATGGGAAAGTGGGTTTTGAGTCCGGTAACTTCGAGAAGAGGCTGATTGTTTTTCTCTGGCATGATGTCTGGTTCCATTTGCGAGGCGGTCAGTTTTCCAGCCAACAACTGACGCGATGGCCCGATTCTATTTCGAGGAGTTGTGGTTCTTCTCGGCACTTATCCATTGCATGCGGGCACCGCGGGGCAAAGGCGCAGCCTTGTGGGATTTCAAAAGGATCGGGGATTGTGCCTTCGATGGGTACCAGGCGGCGTTTTTGGCCTACTTGTGGAATGGAGTTCAGCAGGCCCCTGGTGTAGGGATGGCGCGGATCTTTGAAGACGGTGCGCGTGTCGGAGTATTCGACGATTTTGCCCAGGTACATCACCGCGACGTAGTCGGCCATGCTGGCGACGACGCCGAGGTCGTGGGTGATGAGCATGATCGCCATGCCGATGTCGGATTGGAGATGGCGCATCAGGTCCAGGATTTGGGCCTGTACTGTGACATCGAGGGCTGTCGTGGGTTCGTCGGCGATGAGCAAGCTGGGATTGCACGAGAGGGCCATTGCGATCATGGCGCGCTGGCGCATGCCGCCTGAGAGTTCATGGGGATACGCATCGACCTGACGGTCGGGACGGGGCAGGCGCACTTTGTTGAGGGCATCGATAGCGCGTTCACGAGCTTCTTTTTTGTCTGCGTTCTGATGCAGCATGATCGCCTCGGCAATTTGGTTGCCCACGGTGTGTACAGGGCTGAGAGAGGTCATAGGCTCCTGAAAGATCATGGCGATGTCATTCCCGCGAATGTCACGCATCTGCGTGCCTTTGGGATTGAGTTGTGTCAGGTCAATGGGATCGCTTTCGGGATCTTTGTGAAAGAAGATCTGCCCGTGTTCGATTTTGCCCGGGGGACTCGGGATGAGGCGCATGGTTGAAAAGGCGGTGATGCTTTTTCCACAGCCCGATTCGCCGACCAGGCCGAGGGTTTTTTCGGGCGCTATGGATAGGGATACGCCATCGACCGCGCGCACGACGCCATCGTCGGTGTGGAAATAGGTTTTGAGGTCGCGTATGTCTAAGAGCGGTTGGGTCATATCTTATCTGCTCGAATACGGGTCGGCTGCATCGCGCAGGCCATCGCCGAGGAAGTTGAAGGCGAGGACGGCAATGATGATGCAGACCCCCGGGATGAGGAGCCAGGGATAGAGACTGAGCGAGTGAATGTTCATGGCGTCGGATAAGAGCAATCCCCAGGAGGTCATGGGCGGTTTGATGCCCAGGCCCAGAAAACTCAATGTACTTTCGCCGAGGATGAATCCGGGAATGGCGAGGGTTGCAATGACGATGATGTGGCTGAACATGGATGGGAGCAGGTGCCGAAAAATGATGCGCCGATCTTTGGCACCGGCCACGCGGGCGGCCAGTACAAAGTCGGATTCGCGGATGGACAGAGTTTTGCCGCGTATTTCACGGGCGAGTCCGCCCCAGCCCACGAGCGCGAGTACGGTGACAATGCCCATAAAGACCAGATGCGAGGGCCATTCGGGAGGCAATATTGCGCTGAGGGCCATGAGAATGGGGATAGATGGAAATGCAAAGATGAGTTCGATGATGCGCTGGATGATGTTATCGATATTGCCGCCGTAATAGCCGGAGATCACACCGAGTGTGGAGCCGAGGGTGAGGCTGATGAATACGGCGAGCAGGCCAATGGTGAGGGAGATGCGGCCCCCTGCGATAATGCGCGAGAGCATGTCGCGCCCAAAGCGGTCGGTGCCGAGGAGGAACATGGGATTGTCTTTGCCGGTGCCAAACAGGTGAATGTCGGTGGTAAAGAGGCCATAGAATGTGTATTGGGCACCTCGCGCAAAGGGGTACACGGGATAGCGCACAGAGGCGTCTTCTGTATAGGTTTTGATACCGGTTTGCAGGTCAAAAGATTTTTTGATGCCATAGACAAAGGGCCAGTGGATGCCGTCTTGAGAGAATATGTGGATGCGCTGGGCGGGCAGGTGTACGTAGTTATAGTAGCGATGCGCCGGATCGTGTGGGGCAAGAAATTCGCCCAGAAAGACGCAGATGTAGAGAAAGATGACCACGCATCCACCGATGACGCCAGCGCGGTGTTTTTTGAAACGCCGCCAGATGAGCTGGCGCTGTGAATAGGTGGCGGTGGTTGTGTTTTCTACGACGAGGGTTTCTTCGCGCTCGTCGGGAGGTGTTTCGACGACACTACTCATAGCGAATCCTCGGGTCGAGCCATGCCAGGAGAATATCGGCTAATAAATTGCCGATGAGTAAGAAAGTGGCGGCTAAGAGCAGGAATGCACCTGCCAGATACATGTCTTGAGATGTGAGTGCTGTGAGAAAAATGGGGCCGGCGGTTGGCAGGCCGAGTACGATGCCAGTGACGACGGCGCCAGAGAGCAGGTTGGGCAGTTCGAGGCCCAGGCGGCTGACGAGGGGGTTGATGGCAATGCGCACGCCGTATTTGACGATGACTTTGCCTTCTTTGAGGCCCTTGGCGCGGCCGGTTTGGATGTGTTGTTGGCCGAGTATGTCGAGCAGGTTGCCGCGCATGATGCGGATGATGCCCGCTGTGCTGCCCGTGCCGATGACGATGATGGGGACCCAGATATGTTTGAGGAGATCGACGAATTTTGCCCATGTCCAGGCAGCGCCGATGTATTCGGGAGAGAGGAGTCCGCCTACGGATTCGGCTTCGAAGACGGCGACCTGAATGAACATGATGACCAGAGCCAGCAAAAAGTTTGGGGTGGCCAGGCCGATGAATCCGAGAAAGGTAAAGCCGTAATCGCCTATCGAATACTGTCGGGTGGCAGAGTAGATGCCAATGGGTATGGCGACGATCCAGGTGAAGATCAATGTGGAGAGTGTGAGTGTGAGGGTGAGTCCCAGTCGTTCGGCCAGGAGTTCCATCACGTCCATTTCGTAAGTGAAGGATTGCCCGAAGTCGCCTTTGCTGACGATTTTCCAGATCCAGTGGATGTATTGCACATAGATCGGATCGTTGAGGCCATAGCGTTCGCGCAGGGCGTCGATTTGCGCCATCGCGCTTTCAGATCCGAGTTCGCCCTGTTCGGCCAATTCGGCGAGGCGAGAGGTGAGCATATCGCCCGGCGGTGCTTGAATGACCACAAAGCTGACCATTGAGATCAGGATCAGCGTGGGGATCATGTGCAATAGACGGCGGATGATGTAGTTGGTCATAGGCTATTGCTTTATAAATATCTGTTCGTGAAACACGGGGCGACCCCAGCCGCGGTGTACGTCGGCAGCGCTGCCCTGCATGGGGACATTGCCGAGTCGCGTGCTGGCACCCCATATAGAGTAGGCGGATCCGACGACGATAACGGGTACGTTGTCGGTGTGGAGGTCGCGCACTTCTGTCATGTGTTCATGTACGGCTATGGGATCTACGGTTGTCAATACTTTTTTAATGCGCATTGTGGCTTCGTGCAACCACGCGGGACCTTCTTTGGAGGCGTTGCGGTGCCAAAAGGGGACGGTGGGTGCCATAATTGCCCAGTCATTGAGGCGACCGAGAGGGTCGGCGGGTCCTTCGAGGCCCCAGTGGTGTATGTCGTATTCGCCGTTGAGGCGGCGGGGCCATACAATGTCGCGCAGGGAAATGTTCAGGTTGGCTTTGATGCCTATGTCGCGCCAGTGTTCGGAGACGAGTTCAGAGACATCGACGCCGACGCCGGGGACGACGTCGATGTTGAGTTCAAAACGCGAGCCGTCTTTGAGTTCCCGCCAACCATCGCTGTCTGTGTCGCGGTATCCGGCTTTGTCGAGGAGATCGCAGGATTTGTCGGGGTCGAATTTGGCGTATTTGCGATAGGCGGCTTCTGAATAGTGCGGGTTAGAGGGCGCGAAGGAGTAGCCCGCGGGGTCGAGGAGGCCGTGATAGACGATCTGGTTGATTTCTTCGCGGTTGATCGCATAAGACAGGGCTATGCGTACGTCGCGGTTGCGAAAGGCTTCTCGCAGGGCGGGTTTTGGGGTGTCCCAGTTGAGGTAATAGGCTGGACCGCGGTCTGGGCCGGTGATCCTCAATTTGAATTTGCCCTTTTTTTCTTCGGTGCGCAGCGTGGGAAACATGTTGATGCGAGAGTAGCGTCCAAACAGGTCGAGTTCGCCGTTGACAAATTTGAGCAGGATAACCTGGGGGTCCTGGATGACGGTAAATTCGATGCGGTCTGCATAGGGCAGTTGGTTGCCCGCTGTGTCGATTTTCCAATAATAGGGGTTGCGCGCATAGACGATGCGCTGACCGCGAATCCATTCGACGGGGACCCAGGCGGATAAGCGCGGCATGCCGGGTTTCATGATGACCATGGCATTGGTGGCTTGTTCTCGAAATTCTTCATAGGTCGCTTCGGGGTTATAACGAGGGTGCAGGTGTGACAGGTGGTGTTTGGGCTGTGCTATGACATCTGAACACAGGGCGTGTAATACGCGACCGAGGGGTTTGGACGATGAGACTTCAAGGGTGTGGTCGTCGATTTTTTTCAGGTCGATGGGTTTGCCATCGACGACCCACACAGAGGGGGGGACGGGCTGGTTGTGGGGACGGGCATTGTCGTCAAAGGTCATGTCGTAGTACCAGAACAATATGTCGTCAACTGTAAATGGCACGCCGTCTGACCATTTGATGCTTTTGCGGATTTTGAAGATGGCGGTTCGGCCTTCGTTGTGAAATTCAAAACTCTCGGCGAGGTTGTGTACGATGCTGTCGGGCATGGGACGCAAAAATCCCATGAGGTTTTCGCTCAGTGTTTTATTGACGCCCGCTGTTTGGATGATGTCGCCCGTGAGTGCGCGCCGCAAGACGCCGCCGTATTGTCCGATGGTGTCCATGGGGACGACGATGAGAGGATTTTCGGGCAGGCGTTCAGATACGGGGGGGAGTTCCCCTTTTTTGACTTTTTCAGCGAGAATGGGGGCTTCATTAAAGGTGCGGTTGATCAGAATTTCCGGGTCGATTTGTACGGGTGCGCGCGTTTCGCGAATCGCCGCGTTGGATTGCGCGGCTTCACCTGTTTTTGCAAGATGCCCTGGGTCGGGTGCAAGACAACCACAGAAGAGTAAGGGGATGAGGAAGTAGGTTCGTTTCATAGGGGTTCTAAATTAAACAAAGAGCTTCGTTCATGCGAGTTTTTTTTCTATCACCTTGACGGATTGGCTGTTGTGCGAGTATATTGTTTTTATGATTTCTGATGAGATGAGAAGACGCATTGCCGCGCTCAATCGCCGCGATTTGAAACACGCAGATGAGGTTTCGGAAGCCGAGGGGCAAGTAGAGCCTGAAGTTCGGTCTGCCCGTGGAGAGAGGCGCGCGCCCGATCCCGGCGAGTTGCGCGTGATGGCTGCTGCGTCCGATGCGCGATTGCATCTCTCGCTGGACGAGGTGGCACAGGGCGAGGAGATTCATACGCCCGCAGGCACATTTTTGCTGATTGATCAGACTGTTCAAGAGGTTCTGCGCGGTGGTGGGCGCGCGTTTGGCGCGCGATACGAACGCGCGATTGGTGCGTTACATGAGGGCAATGTGCCGCATGATCCGTATGATACATTTCATTCTTTGATTGATGCACGCGCCGAAGATGTGATTTACGTCGATATTGAGACGACGGGGTTGACGGCTGGTACGCCGCTGTTTTTGATTGGGGTGTTGGGGCATTTTGATGGCGATTTGCGCGTTGTGCAGTTGCTGGCGCGAGATTATACGGAAGAGGCCGCGTCGTTGTCGCACTTCGTCACTATGTTGGATGCTTCACAGGTGATTGTAAGCTTTAATGGCAAGTCGTATGATTTGCCCTATATCCGCGACCGGTGTTTGTTTATGGGTGTGCCGTTTCGATTGCGACAGGCGCATATCGATATGTTGCATGTGGGGCGTCGTATATGGGGCAGGCAGTTGCCCAATTGCAAGTTGCAGACTCTGGAACAATATATTTGCCGTCGCACCCGACAAGGCGATATTCCGGGTGCGGAGATTCCCAATGCGTATCACCGGTTTGTCAAGTCGGGAAATGCCGTGCAAATGCGCGATATTTTACATCACAATGCGCTGGATCTGCTGACGACGACAGAGGTGTTGTTGCGTGTGTTGGAGGGGAAGGTGTATTTGTAGGGGCGACCCTCTGTGGTCGCCCGCAGGTGGTCATGCGGGACGGCACAGAGACCGTCCTCTACTACGCCTTATCTAATATGGCGTTGAATGTTGCGCTTGGTCGCATGGCTGCTGTTATTTTTTCGGTGTCTGGGAGATAATAGCCGCCCATGTCAACGGGTGGACCCTGTGCTGCATTGAGTTCGTTGATGATCGTTGTTTCATTTGCTTCGAGTTGTTGTGCCAATTTTGCAAATCGCGTTTGAAGTGCCGCGTCTTCGCTTTGTTGTGCCAGTGCTTGTGCCCAGTACAGGGCGAGGTAAAAATGGCTTCCGCGGTTGTCCAATTCGTGTACTACGCGCGAGGGCGATTTTCTGTTGTTTAAAAATATGCGGGTTGCCTCGTTTAGTGTTTCTGATAGAATGCTGGCTGTTTTGTTGTTGGTTTTATGTCCCAGGTCTTCGAGGGATGCGGCGAGTGCCAATATTTCTCCCATTGAATCCCACCTCAAATGCCCTTCTTCTACAAATTGCTGTACGTGCTTGGGAGCAGAGCCTCCTGCGCCGGTTTCGAAAAGGCTTCCGCCTGCCAGAAGGGGTACAATTGAAAGCATTTTTGCACTGGTTCCCAGTTCGAGAATGGGAAACAGGTCTGTGAGGTAGTCGCGCAAGACATTGCCGGTGACAGAGATGGTGTCTTTTCCATTTTTGGCGCGTTGCAGGGTTGCGCGCATGGCTTTTGTTGGGGACAGAATTTGGATGTCCAAACCGCTTGTGTCGCAGTCTTTCAAATAGGTATTGACTTTGTCGATTAAGTTTCTGTCGTGCGCCCTGTTTTCGTCCAGCCAGAATATGGCCGTTGATCCGGTTATGCGCGCGCGGTTGACGGCGAGGTTGACCCAGTCCCGTATCGGAAGGTCTCTGGTTTGACACGCGCGCCAGATGTCCCCTTTTTCTACTTCGTGATTGAGCAAGACCTGTCCCGAAGTATCGACGACGCGAATGCGGCCGTTTGCGGGTATTTCATAAGTTTTGTCGTGCGATCCGTATTCTTCTGCTTTTTGTGCCATTAATCCCACGTTGGATACATTGCCCATTGTGGTGATGTCGAAGGTTCCGTGTTCTTTGTGAAAGTCGATGATTTCGCTATAGATACGCGCATAAGAGCGGTCGGGGATGGTGTATATGGTGTCGCGGAGTTCGCCGTCGGGTCCCCACATTTGTCCGGATTCGCGGATTGCAGCGGGCATGGATGCGTCGATGATTACATCGCTGGGTACGTGTAGATTTGTGATGCCGCGGTCTGAGTTGACCATCGCGAGGTCCGGGCGATGGGTGTAACAGGCGGCAATGTCGGATTCGATTTCTGCGCGTTGCGATTCCGGCAGGCGCGCAATTTTTGTATATACTTCTCCAATGCCGTTGTTTGGGTCGATGCCGAGTTTATCAAATACAGCTGCGTGTTTTTCAAATACGTCTTTGTAATAGACAGAGACCGCGTGTCCAAAGAGGATCGGGTCGGATACTTTCATCATGGTGGCTTTGAGGTGGAGTGAGAATAAAATCCCTTTGTTTTTTGCATTTTCGAGTTGGGTTTCGTAAAATGCGCGCAATGCGCGACAGTTCATGACCATTGCATCGACGACTTCGGCAGCCTGAACGGGTATGTCGTCTTTGAGTATGGTTGTGTTTCCGTCGGTATCTACAAACTCGATTTTGAGAGTATCGTCTTTTGCCGATACGACGGATTGTTCACTGCCGTAGAAGTCCCCATCGCGCATGTATGCCACATGTGATTGGGATTCCGAGGTCCATTCGCCCATGGGGTGCGGGTTGTTTTTGGCGTATTCTTTTACGGCGGATGCCACCCTGCGATCTGAGTTTCCCTCTCGCAAGACGGGGTTTACGGCACTTCCCAGAACTTTTGCATATCGATCTTTAATTTCTCGCTCTGCTTCGGTTTGCGGTTCTTCTGGATAGTCTGGAATATCATATCCTTTTTCTTGTAGTTCGCGGATTGCTGCGGTCAACTGGGGTATGG
Source organism: Gemmatimonadota bacterium (assembly GCA_009838845.1). Taxonomy (NCBI): domain Bacteria; kingdom Pseudomonadati; phylum Gemmatimonadota; species Gemmatimonadota bacterium. The sequence goes on from VXRD01000019.1 coordinate 52,319, forward strand.
AGGCGCTGATGTTGGGCAGTTTGATGATGTTGGCTTCGGGTGTTTTTGCCAGTTCGCCCAATTCCATTAGTGCATCGGATTGTTTCTGATTATCAGTTAAGTTTTCCGGGAAATTCGCAATTATTCTGCCAGCGAGAGAGATATCTTGTATTGTTACTTCAATGCCGGCGGGTTCTGTGAAGGTTTTGATGATTGGAAGCAGAGAGCACGTTGCCAATGCAGGTGCTTCATCGGTTTTTGTATAGACGATTGAGGCCATGATATTTCCTGAGTTTTTGTTGTGGCGGATTTTGAAGTCCGTATTATACGAGTATGGGAAGGCGAAAGTCAAGGAGATATTTGCAGGAAATTGGGAACGCGGATGAAGTGAGGAACGTTGTACAACTGGTCGCAGTTCAGACCAGTTCACGTTGAAGTATGAAGTGGGAAACAAGCGAGACATTAAAGGCAACTGTCATCGCGGCATGCCTAAAGCCGCGATCCAGGAAGTTTTTAGCTGACTGCTGATTTTATAGTTCAGGTGTTATTCCCAGAGAGAAGGAGACAAAGTATGAATATGCGGTGGATCATCGGTTTGTTTTTTGTCGGGTGTGTTATAGTACAACAGGTCTGGGCGGAGACATCATTGGGGTTGCCGGTTGAGGGTGTGCAGACGATTGTGTTGCGCAATGAGGTGGGTAAGAATCAGATTCAGTTTGTGAGTTCGGCACCGCTGGAGGAGATCCACGGTACAGCGTCGGAGATTTCGGGTGCGTTGATACTGGATCCGGCAAATGTGCAGGGTTTGACGGGGAAGATTGAGGTGCAGGTTGCGAGTATGGAGACGGGTATCGAGAAGCGCGACGCGCATTTGCATAGCGCGGATTGGTTGGATGAAAAACAGTTTCCGGTGATTGGGTTTGAGATTGCGGGGTTGAAGGATGTGTCTGTGGAGGCAGGGGAAGATAGGGCTGTGATTAAGGGATTGGCAATGGGGACGTTTTCACTGCACGGCGTGGCGAAGAAGATGGAGATTCCTTTTGAGGCGACGTATTTGCTGGCGTCAGAGCAGACAAAGAAGCGCGCGTTAGGAGATTTTTTTGTGGTGAAGGGCGAATTTGAGATTGCGTTGAAGGATTTTGATATTGCAGGTGCGCGCGGGCTGGTGGGTAACCGGGTTGGGAAGAAGATCGATTTGAAGACGAATTTTTTTGGTTCGACGATGAGAGGTGAGAAGGATGAAGTAGGAGGTGTGAAGTAGGAGGTGTGAAGTAGGAGGTGTGAAGTAGGAAGTGTGAAGTAGGAAGTGTGAAGTAGGAAGTGTGAAGTAGGAAGGGTGGATTTCTTACTTCTTACTTCTAACTTCTTACTTCTCTTGGCCGCGATCCAGTGCTTGAGAACTGTGGATGGGAAAACTTGATATCCCATTCACAGTTTTTTTTATAAAAATGCACTAATTCTGAAAAAAATTAAAAAATAAGAGATATTCGGAAGGAATAAGAGATATGCGGAATCTTTTTGGGTTGAACTTATAGACGCGATGGTGTTATCATAAAAAAGCCGCTGACAAGACCAGGACAAGTCAACTGTCAGCGGCAGCAAATATCTCAAGCTGATAACTTGAGAAGGTTAAACAAAGGTAGCGACCTGAAGCGCGATTGTCAATGTGAATATAATGTTCAATCGAAAAGAGAAAAGTGAACAATGTTTTTACTTCTCAATTCGATATTCAGCCTGACTTTTACTCAATAATAACTTCTATATGGAATAAAAATAATACTTTATAGAAATTATCATTTTAAAATTCCATATTGGCACACATGTTGCATGTATCTGTTTAAGCAGTGGATAATCTGTTTTGAATCGTGTGGAAAGTCAGGCTCTAAGCCTCAAATATTTAGACAGCATTTTATCGCACCGGAGAAAAATATGAACAAACAGAAAATACTGATTATAGATCGCGACCTCAGCATTCTATCGACCCTTGCAGGATTCCTGAGCGATGAACCTTATGACATAAGTACGGCGGAAAATGGAAAAGAAGGGCTTAAAATTTTGAGACGAGAGAAGATTGATCTGGCTGTTGCTGAAAAAGATATAGCGGGTCTTGATGGGATCGCACTTTTGGAGCGCGTTGCAGCAGAGAAAATTCAGACAAACATCCTGATCATGGGAAGCGTTGTGCCTATGGAAGTAACGAAAGAAATACTCACAGCAGGTGCTGTGAGCGTATTGGATAAACCGATTGTGAAGGACAAATTTTTGGCAGAGGTAAAAACCTGTATCCTGCTGAATGAGGTGAGATACAAGGTATCGCGGACCAGTGAAGCATCCCGTTCACTGCCCAGATCCTTTCAACGGCCATTGAACACTGGCCGGGAGAAGGTTTCGCAAGAGAAGTTGGCATCATTTTTGGAGGAGCATTACAGAAATCCAGACCTGAAATTTGAAGACCTCACGAACCATTTTAAGATCTCTCTATCGCAGGGTCATGCGCTGTTCAAAAAATATTTTGACAAGACCTTCCGTGAAAAACTGAGAGAGGTCAGAATAGCGCAGGCAGAGCACTTTTTAACGGGATCATCACTATTTATGTATGAAATTGCACCCCTATGTGGGTATCGCGGATCAAATCGTTTCTCTGAGGATTTCAAGAGGATACATGGCATTTCTCCTACCCAGTACCGCAAATAATTTATGCGTGGGGAAATTCAGGCGTTTTCGGAAGATGTCTGAGTTGAATGTTCATTTGCTTGGTCGAAATTCACTTTTAACAGTAGGCTGAATGAGTTATGGCACATAGTGAAAAGATTGTAAAATTCAATGGCTATCCACAAAAAGATGTGTCTTTTGAAAACACAGAGGCGCGAGAAGCCCTCTCAACTTCGGGGATTGGTTTCCGGTTTGTGCGCTATTTCTTGCTCACCATTTTGTGTGTTGTGGGAAGCATGGT
>VXRD01000020.1 GCA_009838845.1 Gemmatimonadota bacterium
TTTCCCAATTCCCCAATTTGTCTAACAACCGCTTTGCAATGCCCAATAAATCGGCACCGCGTTCTCTCAAATAATCATCTTGAAACGCTTCAAATTGACGACTCAAATTCTGGAAAGTCGTCCAGAAAGCGTATTCGGCATTATATTTTTCTATGTGTGGATATGTAAGCTCGAGAAGCATGGGGTCTTGCAACATGAGCAGATGCGCGTCGAATATCTGCGCGTGCTCTTTGCCCAGTATGTCCTCGACATGCGCCCGCGTAGCTGCGAAATCCTCAGACACTGCTTTGATTGCCTCTTGTAGTCTCGCCTTTTCTGCGGGAATATCGCGAGGATCTATCCGGCGTTGATCCACGGGAAACTCTTCTGGATCGTATAAATACACCGATGCAATCGCAATGCCCGGAGACGCCTGTATGCCTTTGAGATATTTCATAGCTCAGTCAAACTTTGATTCAATCATTTCGACGATATGATCCAGTGCGGTGCAGGCATCTTCACCTTCAACCCGCACCGTGATCACAGAATCCACTTCCGCCGCCAACATCATCACGCCCATAATGCTTTTGCCATTGATTGCCAGACCATCTTTTTCCAGTGTAATTTCAGAAGTAAATTTAGCCGCCGCCTGTACCAGCAAAGCCGCGGGTCTCGCGTGAATGCCCAGTTTATTTTTTACCGTAGCCCGTTGTTCCAGCATCGTGTATATCACCCATAATCAGAAACATTTGAAATTCAATCTTCAGCGATCAGTTGCAAAACCTGTTCTTCCCCGTGAATATGGCCTGCACCACCGGCCCTGGCACATGTTAATGCCGCACTTCCGCTGGCAAATTGCACACTGCGCGTCAGCGTCCATCCCTGCAAATACCCGTAAATAAGACCGGCTCGAAATGCGTCTCCCGCTCCTGTTGTATCGCGCGCAGTGACCTGGTATGCGGGCTGTTCAAAACTATTGCCATTTTCCTGAAAAACCTGACAGCCCTGTTTCCCCCTGGTAATCACCACAGTTTCTATACCGGCCTTTAAAAGCCCAACCGCCACATCCGAGGGCATACCCATTCTGTGTCGGCGCATAAAACCGTCAGAATTGATCACCACATCACAAAATTTTGCAAGCGGATGATCGGGGGACAGTTCAATAGCAAACACAGTTATATCATGCTCTCGTGCAATTTGAGCTGCCCGGATTGCATTTTCACCCAAAAAGGGATCGACCGACAACAGGGTGACACCATCGAGGTCCGCCTCAGTTAGCGGCCTGCTGCGCACATCGGGGAAATGTCCACAAATTGTTCGTCCACCGTTGACATCAGACAGGATAACGGCATGCCCGGTGCGAACGCTGGGATCTATATCGAGCCTGCGAATATCCACGTCAAATTGACGCATCGTGCGCAAAAAAAGTGCACCCCTGCGATCGTCTCCCAATGCACACCCCATCAACCGCACGTCAACCCCCAATCCGCTCAACGTCACCGCCGTATTGGTCGCTTCTCCACCAGCAAATTCCTCGTCTCGAAACGCGCGCGTGTGTCCATTGCGCTCGGGAAACCAGGCCACTTGCACGATTTGATCAATACCCAGTACACCGTAACACAACACTGCGCCAGAAGAAATAGACATAACAATACGCTCACATAAAAAAACCGTCCGCAAAGACGGTAACGACCATCCCCAATTGTCAAAAAAATGGACTCAGTCGAGACAGTGAATGGCAGAAGCAAACGCGCCAATCAGCGCGGCATCCCAGCCCGTTTCTTCAAAAATGCTACCAACCACCACAAAAGATGCACCCAATGCGACCCGTTCTGCCGCAGCTTTGGGATCGCGAATACCACCACCGACAATTATTGGGATCGACACATAACTACAGACTGCCTGTACTATTTCTTCGGGTACCATCAACTCTGGCCCGCTACCGGCATCCAAATACACGCATTGCATACCCAAATACTCAGCGGCAAGAGCGTGCGCCATTGCAATCTCGGGTTTGTCGCGCGGCAAGGGACGTGTGTTGCTCACATATTCGGCTGTGGTGAGCTGCCCTGTATCCACGAGCGCGTAGCCGGTTGCAATGGCCTCTAAGCCGTGTGCTTTCAAAATTGGCGCAGCCTTGACGTGTTGCCCGATCAGCAATTCGGGATTGCGACCACTGATAAGCGACAAAAACATAATCGCATCGGCAGCCGCTGAGATCTGGTTGGTATCGCCGGGAAATATAATCACCGGAATATCTACAGCGCGTACAACCTCGCTCACCATGCGATCAAAATTGGTGGATAACAAAAAACTGCCGCCAATCAAAATGGCGTCTGCTCCCTGCGCTTCACAAAGAGAGGCCGTGCGCCCCAGATCTTTCTTGTCGAGCCTGTCGGGATCCAGATAGGGCAAAAACCCCGCCCCGCGGCGATTGCGAATAGCCACCAACTGTTCGAATATCGACATTGAGGCACTTACCCTCCCACCTGTGCCCGAATGATGTCGGGCACTCGTGCCAGAGCCTCTCCGATCTTTTCGGGAAACTTGCCACCGGCCTGCGCCAGATGGGGGCGACCACCGCCACCACCACCCACAATCTGTGCGATGGCTTTGACAACATTGCCAGCCTGCACACCCTGACCGATCAGATCGTCCGTCACCACAGCGAGAAGCGATGCCTTGCCATTTAAATTCGCGCCAATCACGCCAACGCCCTCTGTACCCAGGGCATCGCGCAAACCGTCACCCATTGTGCGAAACCCTTCCATATCGGGCGGCGAGACCTCGGCGGCCACAACGCGCACACCATTTACATTCAGAGCACTGCTCACTAGCATATCCATCTCTGAACCGGTCTGCTCCCGCCGCAAGCTCTGCAACTCGCGCTCGAGTTCGCGATTGTGCGCAAGCAGGTGCGCGACCTTATCCGACAATTCCGATGTTGACGCACTCAGTTGCGACGAGAGATCGGCCAAAATTTCCTTTTGCTCGCGCACGATGGCTTCTGCACCCGGCCCGGTGACCGCCTCAATGCGCCGCACACCGGCTGCAGTACCCGTCTCTTGCGTGAGCTGAAACAGCCCAATTTGCCCGGTGCTTTGCACATGCGTGCCACCGCACAACTCCAGACTAAAATCCCCCACCTGCACCATGCGCACCTCATCGCCATATTTTTCGCTAAACAACATCATCGCACCCATTTCCACGGCGCGATCCAACGTATCAAAAGAAATATCAACAGCCCAATCCCGCCTGACCGCGTCATTGACAATGCCCACAATATCGTCTAATTGCGCAGGTGTTACGCCTTCAAAATGCGTAAAATCAAAGCGCAACCTATCCGGGGCAACTAGCGAGCCAGCCTGGTGTACATGGTCGCCCAATACCTGCCGCAAAGCGCGATGCATCAGATGCGTGGCCGTGTGATTGCGCGCTGTATTCAAACGGGTTTCAGCATCGACATGCGCCTTCACATCCATCCCCACCAGCCCTTCGGCCTGCCCATTGCACAGACGACCGCGATGAACAATTGCTTCTCCCGCCTTAAATGTAGTCGCTACCTTAAAGCGCACACCTTCGCCTACAAGTTCACCCTTATCCCCAACCTGCCCGCCAGACTCGGCATAAAATGGCGTTATATCCAGATAGAGATCCAGCATCTCATCCTGTGCGGGTTGACAGGCGACAATGCGCGAATCGGATACAAGTGTTTCGTATCCCACAAATTCCGAATGTTTTTTAGTAAGTGTAACCGTCGGTTCATTTACGTGAATATGAAAAGAAGCCGCCAAACGAGACCTCTCCTGTTGCGCTGCCATCTGCGCTTCAAAGCCCTCCTCATCCACCTCAATACCCTTTTCGGCTGCCATCAACCGCGTCAAATCAATGGGAAAGCCATAGGTATCGTATAGCTGGAAAGCATCTGCCCCTGAAATATGTCCTTTCGCCTGCATCGCGTCAAAAATTTCCAGCCCGCGATCCAGTGTTTTGCCAAAACCCTCTTCCTCAGACCGAATCACCCGCGTAATATGATCGCTTTTTTCTTTTACCTCGGGAAATGCAATACCCATTTCACTGGCTACTGTCTCTACCAGTCGAAATATAAACGGCTCATGCATCCCCAGCGAGCGTCCAAACCGCGCAGCACGGCGCAAAATTCGCCGCAAAACATAGCCTCGCCCTTCATTGGACGGCAACGCCCCATCTGCGATTGCAAATGAGAGTGTACGCACATGGTCGGCAATCACGCGTATGGGTACCTGATGGTCTTTGTTATAGGGTTTTCGAGTAATCTCACTGATCGCCCCAATAATTGGCAAAAACACATCCGTATCATAAGTGGTTTGCACTCCCTGTAAAATTGAACAAATCCGCTCAAATCCCATCCCCGTATCCACGTGCTGATCTGGCAAAGGCTGCAATATGCCATCGGCATCGCGATTGTACTGAATAAAAACCAGATTCCAGATTTCGACATAATCCTCGGAATCTAAATCCGGTACGGCATCCTGTTGCGCCGGGTCATCGCCGAGATAAAAGTGTACTTCAGAACACGGACCACAAGGACCAGTACTCCCCATCTCCCAGAAATTATCTTCCTTCCCCAAACGCAGCACGCGATTGGCGGGCAAATCCGTCACGCGCGACCAGAGATTTTCAGCCTCCACATCAGCCTCCAGGCCATCCTCCTCATCGCCGCCAAACACCGTTGCCCACATGCGATCTTTTGGCAACTGCCACACATCTGTGAGCAACTCCCACGCCCACGCTATAGCTTCTTTTTTAAAGTAGTCTCCAAAAGACCAGTTGCCCAACATCTCAAAAAACGTGTGATGGTTGGGACTGAATCCCACTTCCTCCAGATCGTTGTGCTTGCCCGAAACCCGCAAACACTTCTGCGTATCAACTGCCCGTGAATAGGGCCGACGCCCGGTGCCCAAAAACACATCCTTAAACTGATTCATACCCGCATTGGTAAACAACAGCGTGGGATCGTCTTGTGGCAATAGAGGGGCACTTTGAACCCGCGTATGGCCTTTGGATTCAAAAAATGCCTGAAACTCTTCACGAATTTGTACAGCAGTCTTCATCTTTTATTCAAACCTCTTCATTTTCTATTTTAGACCACACTTTTTGAGCGACATCTCGCGCAACCGAAACCTCAAATCCCCTGCGCCCCAAAAAACCGTACATCCGCCCGAGCGCTTTCTCACGAGATAATCCCCGGTAGCGATTTGCCCTGCCCATCAACAAATTGAGTGCAACATCTTCAATATCAACATCTGCCAAAACATCGTCCACAACGCGATTGATTATCTCAGTCGGAACACCCCGATGCACAAGATCGCGCACAAGTGCCACCCGTCCAGAAGGCCGCAATCGCAACCGTTGCTCGACAAATTGACGCGCAAACAACACATCATCAATTAAATTGAGACGCTCGAGCATCGAGAGGGTCTGTTCAATCGCGTCTTGCTCATAACCCCGTCCAGCGAGTTTGTCGCAAATCTCTTTTTTTGTATAAGCCCTATTGCTCAGCAAGCGCAGGGCATACGCCTTGGCTTTTTCAACGGCTTCATCGGTTTCTAATTTCACGACAATTTCTCGCTAAAAAAGAACAACAGAGCAGGTATTAAAATAGGCAAACCCACTCTGTTGTCAAAGCCTAAAATGCGATTTCTTTCTCAGGTTCCCCGTGCGTTATTGTCCAGCACTCGTGTACGCATAGACCGCATTATCCCCGCCATCAACCACATAGAATCGGTCGCTGGCATAGATGATACCAAACGGATCACTGCTGACCAGATTGAAGTCCGCATCCTCATCACGCTGGCCAGAAACCGTGTACGCATAGACCTTATTAGTCTCGCTATCAGAGTTATTAGCCACATAGAATCGGTCATTGGCATAGGCAATACCAAACGGATCAATGTTGTCCTCAGCCAGATCGAAGTCTGCATCCGCAACACGCTGACCAGAAACCGTGTACGCATAGACCTTTACAGTCGAAAAATCAGCCACATAGAATCGGTCGTTGGCATAGGTAATAGTCGCTGGCGCACTGTTGTCGCTATCCAGAGTGAAGTCTGCTGCCGCATCGCGCTGACCAGCACTCGTGTACGCATAGATCTTTTCATCTCCCCGATCAGACACATTTCCCCGATCAATCACATAGAATCGGTTGTCGGCATAGGTGATACCTTCCGGCGCAGTGTTGTTGCTATCCAGAGCAAAGTCTGCTGCTGCATCGCGCTGACCAGCACTCGTGTACGCATAGACCTTTCCATCCCTGGCATCAACCACATAGAATCGGTTATTGGCATAGACGATACCTTCCGGATCAGTATTTTCGCCATCCAGAGCGAAGTTTGCAGTCGAGACACGTACCCCATTCGAGCAGTTGTTATCGGTATTGCTCTCTCCACTGACGCTTTGGACACACGCGCCGTAGTAGTATATCCCCACACTCGATGGCGCATTCAAGTCAATTGACTGGTTACTCGCGACGCCCGCAGTGAGACTGCCTATGGCACCCGTGCCAACCTCTGTATCACTCGTTGTAATCGAATCATCGGTCGAGAGGTAGTAGCGCAAGGACGTCGCAGCCGAAGAACCCGCACCCTGGTTGCGAACCGCAACGCTCAAACTGAAGGACTCTCCGGTATTCGGGCTGTCATTGCTCGCCGACGGCGATACAATAATTAGATCAGGAGTGGGGTCGGCAATCGCGTACCAATGAACCTTTGCACCTTCCACTTCAAGCACATAGAATTGATCGTTGGCATAGACGATACCTCTCGGATCACTAATAGCCACATCAAAGTCCGCAGCCCCAACACGCTGACCAGCACCCGTGTACACATAAACCTTTTCATCTGCGGCATCAACCACATAGAATAGATTGTCGAAATAGGCGATACCCGACGGAGAAGTATTAGCCAGATCGAAATCTGCAATCGCAACACGCTGACCAGCAATCGTGTACACATAAACCTTTTCATCTTCGGCATCAGGCACATAGAATTGGTCGTTGGCATAGGTGATACCCGACGGATCATTGTTGTTGCCAGCCAGATCGAAGTCTGCATCCTCAACACGCTGACCAGAACTCGTGTACGCATAGACCTTTACATCCGAGGGATCAAGCACATAGAATCGATCATTGGCATAGGTAATACTAAACGGATCACTATTAGCCAGATCGAAGTCTGCAGCCGCATCGCGCTGACCATCATTCCCATACCCATAGATCTTTCCATCATCAACGTCGAGCACATAGAATCGGTTGTTGGCATAGGTGACAGCCTGTGGAGAATTGTTGCTATGCAGATCGAAGTCCGCACCCGTATCACGCCGCCCGTCACTCCCGTGTCCATAGACTTTATCATTCCAGAAATCAACCACATAGAATCGGTTATTGGCAAAGGTGATACCCCTCGGATCACCGGTAAACAAACGGAAGCCTGCATCCGCATCGCGCTGACCAGAATTCGTGTACACATAGATCCTATCATCCCCGTCATTAACCACATAGAATCGGTCATTGGCAAAGGTGATACCTCTCGGATCGCTGATACCCAGATCAAAGTCTGCATCCGAATCGCGCTGACCATCACTCCCATACCCATAAACCTTATCATCCCCGTCATTGACCACATAAAATCGGTCATTAGCAAAGGTGATACCTCTCGGATCACTGATACCAAGATCGAAGTCTGCTGCCGCATCGCGCTGACCATCACTCCCATACCCATAGACCTTATCATCCTCTTCATCAACCACATAGAACCGGTCGTTGGCATAGGTGATACTCGACGGAGAACTGCTATTCAGACGGAAGCTTACTGCCGAATCGCGCTGACCGTCACTCTCGTAACCATAGACCCTTGCATCCTCCCGATCAAGCACATAGAATCGGTCATTGGCATAGAGGATATCCTGCGGATTGCTGTTGTTATCCAGATCAAAGGACGTCTCACTGCCTTGACCACCTTCTCCACCATCGCTGACCGTGACGCGCACCCCACCTGAGCAGTTGTTATCCGCATTGCTCTCACCACTGACACTCGCCACACAGGCACCGTAATAGTACATGCCGGCACTCGATAGGGCATTCAAACCGATCGATTTATCACTGGTTCCAGAAGCGGCAAGGCCACCCACCGCATCCGTGCCAACCTCCGTATCACTCGTCGATATCGCCGCGTCGGTCGAGAGGTAATACGTCAGCGTCGTCTCAGCGGCTTGTGCATTCCCATGGTTGCGCACCGTCACATTCAGCGTGAACATCTGCCCAGGCGTCAGCAGGGTGTCGCTTACCGAAGGCGCTATAACAATGAGATCAGGGCTACCACCGCCGCCAGAGCCGGATGTGCCAAAGGCATTGGCAAAGATCAAAAAATCGCCAAAACCTATCGCACCATCCCCATCCAGATCGGCTCGAGCGTCATACCTATCATCGCCTTGATTTGCCCCAAACATGCCTGCAAAGATCAAAAAATCAGCAAAACCAACCATCCCATCGCCGTTGAGATCCGCATCTGCAGACTGCGCAACAGTAGCCGCAGCATTATTCGCATTGGAAGCAGCAGAGGCTTGCCCCACGCAGAGCAGCAACACAAGAGCAGCGATAAACGCTATTCTTTTGTTCAAAAACATTTGCGACATCCTTTCTCAAATTCTCTGATGACCTGGGAAAATAAAAAAAATGGAATTATCACCAGCTCTCTCGATAAGATTCCCAGTCTTTTGACTATACGTAACATCATTTAACAAATTAAATTAGAGAAAATTGAGATGTCAACAACATACTTAGGCGGGTTCTTCCCCGAGTTCAAACGCCTTATCGACGGGAAGGCCCACGATCTCGCGCACCTCGCGTTCGATTTTTGCAGACAAATCCGCGTTCTCTTTCAGATGGCGCTTGACATTTTCGCGTCCTTGCCCAAGCCGATCATCCCCATAAGAGAACCAGGTACCGCTCTTCTTGATAATCCCGTGCAATTCGGCCATATCGATCAAACTGCCCTCTCTGGAAATGCCCTCGCCAAACATCAGATCGACTTCACATTCCTTAAAAGGCGGTGCCATCTTGTTTTTTACCACGCGAATCCGAACGCGATTGCCAACAATCTCCTGCCCGTCCTTAATAGAACCAATGCGCCGAATATCCATACGCACCGTTGCGTAAAACGGAAGCGCGCGGCCCCCGGTAGTCGTTTCGGGATTGCCAAACATCACGCCGATCTTCATGCGAATCTGATTGGCAAAGATCACACAAGTTTTAGACTGGCTGATTGATCCGACGAGTTTGCGCAGAGCTTGAGACATCAAACGAGCGTGCAGGCCCATGTGCGAATCACCCATCTCACCTTCGAGTTCGGCACGCGGCACCAGAGCAGCCACAGAGTCTAAAGCCACGACCTCAAAGGCACCACTGCGCACGAGGGTATCCGTAATTTCGAGTGCTTCTTCACCCGTATCGGGCTGAGCGATCAATAAATTTTCGATATCTACGCCCAGACGCTCGGCCAATTCCACATTCAATGCGTGTTCTGCATCGACAAAAGCCGCTGCCCCACCGCGCTTTTGCGCCTCGGCAATAATGTGCAAAATCAAGGTCGTCTTGCCCGATCCTTCAGGACCGTATATTTCAACCACTCTTCCCTGGGGAACACCACCAGCGCCCAATGCGACATCCAGGCTTAGAGAACCCGTTGGAATAATCTCTGTGACAAGGGGTTGCCCATCCTCGCCTCCCAGGCGCATAATTGCCCCCTGTCCAAATTGCTTTTCGATTTGGGCAATAGCGTTGTCTATTGCTTGCTGCTTGCCATCCATCTGTTGCGCACCTTTACTATTGCGTTTGGCCATCTGCATCTCTCCTTCAAAAGGTTTGGGATCACGGCGCAGCCCCTCTCGTATTCTGCACCGCACAATGTGCGATAAGTATAGTGAACATTTGTATATACGTCAAGAAACAATTTGGAGATCTGAACCGGGATATTCGCTCCCTCCGCCCTCGAGCATCCCGTATCCCAAAGGCGTGTACACAGCACCTTCGGGACGCAATGTGCTTTTCATCACCGAGACGCGATCAACTGAAAAATTTACCGCACGCCACTTTGTTGCATTTTCAGCTATCGCGCGAACCGGCTTACGCCGCGCTCTACCCACCGTCACATGAGCAAAAAATGGACGTCGCTCCCGCTCAAATCCCTGGTCTTCGAGCTTCTGCGCAATCCGACCTTGCAATATCCTTAGCTGTTCCAGGTCGCCTTCAACGCCCAACCACAACACCCGTGCACTTTCAAGACGCGGAAAACCACCCAATCCCGCAGTTGACAACGCGAAGGGTTGAAATTTGGAAGCGACCTGCTGCACGGCTGAAACAATATCCACAACGCGATTTTCTTCCACATCACCTAAAAATTTGAGGGTGAGGTGTACGCCCTCAGATCTTACCCAGCGCATCTGGCCCAAATGGCTCAAGTGACGCGCCACAAAAACGACTTGCCGTTTAACAGCAACGGGCATTTCTAAAGCGATAAAGGTGCGAATGCCAGCCATAGTATCATCTGTCCATAAATTCCCGCAATCACATCGTCGGCCACAATACCCCACCCACCTGGCAACGCCTCGACCTGTCGGGCGGGCGGTGGCTTAATAATATCCAGTATGCGAAACACGACAAAGCCAACTATACCCACCAACACCGACTGCGGAAGCAGACTTACTGTCACAAAAAATCCGACAAACTCGTCGATCACCACATATTTGGGATCTTTACCCCAGGCTTTTTCGCATGCCCCGGATGTGTAAACCCCCACGAAAAACAACCCGATCAGCAGCCCCCCCCACGACCACCAATTCAGTGGTGGCAACAGACAATAAATCGCCAATGCCACGCCTGATCCGGCTGTTCCCGGGGCAAAAACCGAATAGCCAGAAAAAAAGCCGGTTGCAATCAACCGGACAAAAAACGATGGCTCAGGAGGCCGAAAATCTGTCATAACTATAGGCGCAGCTATTCGCTCGCCTTAAAATGTCTTGCGATTTTCAATTAAATACCGAACGCCTGAAACAACAGCAACGAGGGTCACAACAGCCACCAGGACATTCAAAACCCAATAAGAAATATCGCCTACGAGTACAATTGGTTGGGCGGCTAACTCGGCTTCGACCACGCGCACATTGATAAAGACCAAAATGCCAAAAACAAGCACCAATTGCAGCATGGTTTTCCACTTGGCAAGTTGTGAGGTCACCACGGGTTTGCCTCGTCGAATCGCAAAAATGCGCAATCCCGTAATCACGACATCGCGCGCGAGCATCGCCCCGATAAGCCATGCTTCAACCATGCCCAAACGCACAAAAGCAATCAACGCTGCAGATACCAGCAACTTATCGGCCAGCGGATCCATAAAGCGACCAAAGTTGGTCACTGTACCATCGCGCCGCGCAATGCGCCCATCGTAAAAATCAGTCAACGAGGCCACAGTAAAGACGAGCAACGCGAGGATTTTGAAATACCAGTTGGCGGCAAAAATCAACAGCAAAAACACTGGCGTAAGCAGCAGACGCGACACAGTTAAGACATTGGGCACTGTCCACAACCGATTTGGGGTACGCGGCTCAGGCATTGTCATGCGATTCGATTCTATGGTATTTGCCTGGGGCATTTAATACTCCCGACGGCCTTCCAGCGCGCGAGACAATGTCACTTGATCTGCTAGGGCGAGATCACTGCCCACCGGCAAACCGCGCGCAATTTGTGTGACAGATACTTCAAACGGAGCCAAACACTGAGACAGATATTGTGCCGTGGCATCTCCCTCTACGGTTGGACCGTTCGCGAGGATTACTTCTCGAATTTCCCCCTGGCGCAAGCGTTGGAGCAATTGGGAAATATTCAAGTCTTCTGGACCAATACCATCCAGGGGCGAAATTCGCCCATCCAGTACGTGATAAAGCCCTCGATAAAGCCCGGTGCGCTCAAATGCCAAAAGATCGCCAATAAAATCAATCACCATCACACTGGAACGATCTCGGCGTGTATCGCTGCACACAGAACACGGCTCAGCCTCAGTCAAATTAAAACAAATTGAGCACCGCCGCACACGGGTCTTGACATCCACCATCAAATCGGCGAGTCCGCGCACCTCCTCCGTATCCCATGTCAACATCTCCAGCGCGAGACGCCGTGCTGTTTTAGCGCCGATACCGGGCAATCGATTCAAAGCGACAATCAATTTTTCAATGGCCTCTGATGCCATGGAAAACTCCAAAAACTACAGCGCGATGACTTTGCGTTTACAATCTCAGAACCCCGGCATATTCATGCCGGGCGGAATGAGGCCCGCTGTGGCTTTCTGCATCTCTGCCTCGGCCATGTCCGCAGATTTTTGACGCGCTTGCTGAACCGCCGTCAGCACGAGGTCTTCCAGCATTTCCACATCTTCGGGATCGACGACTTCGGGATCAATTTTTATCGACAAAATATCTTGATGCCCACTGGCCCTTACTGTCACCATACCCCCACCCGAAGTTGCCTCTACCTCTTTTGCCCCCAGTTCTTCTTGCACCCTGGCCAGCTTGGCTTGCAATTTTTGAGCCTGCCTCATCATCGCGCCCATACCTTTTGCCATACTTTAACTCCTTCAAAAAGCAATGTTCCCAACGCAGCAACCCCTACCTGATCACTTCCCCACTAAACACCTGCATCACCATCTGCACGCGCTCATCTTCTTCTGCACGCTTCTCTTCAGCTATTTGCTCTTTATTATCCTCGTAAACAACCTCACACGAAATGGTGACTGTACCGCCAAAAACACCGCGTGCAACTTCTTCCACCTGAGCGCGTCCGCGTCGCACCTGATTGGCGTGAAATTCGAGGTTCTTTTGAAAAGCCACCACCAGATGTCGCCCATCCATTGATTGTGGGCGACCTTCGGCCAAAAATGTGCCCAACGACATTCTCTCGTTCTTCACCGCCTGTACAAGTTGTTCCCACTTATCTTTAATAACAGAAAAGTCTGGCGGCTCTTCTGAGGATACATCTGGCACTGGCGGTATTTCTTCTCGTGGCTGTTCTGCCACGGGCCGACCATTGTCCCTCTGTTGCGGGGGTGAAGATTTGGAAGCCGTTGGCCGCGGTGGTAACTTCTCTCCCCTAACGCGCGTGTCTGGTCCGGATGATGTCGCTTTCTGCTGTGGTGCAGGTCGAGGGCTGGACAAAGGCCGCCGCGTTCCAGTAACCTTCCCCTGGCTTTTTAACCCCCGCTCGAGTTGTTCTAATCGACCAATCAAAACCTGCAAATCTACACTTGACGTCATCTGCACCAGCTTCATAACCGTCAATTCGAGCCAGAATCGCGGCTCGGTCACCCGACTAATCTGCGTTTCGAGTTCACTCACAGCGTTGAGCATGCGCACGAGATCCGCCTCTTCGAATTGCGCGGCGACCTCTGCATACTGCACGCGGTCAGCTTCTGGCAAATTCTCATCTGTTAAATCTCCCGCAGCACAGGCAACGAGCAAATGTCGAAAATGCGCCATCAGCCCCGCCACAAATTCACCCAGATCACTGCCTTCGCGTGCCAGTTCGTCAACAATCTCCAAAGCGCGGGCACCATCCCGATCCACAATGGCCTGCGTCAGGTCAAAATACACATCTCGAGGAATCAAACCCAGTAAATTTTGTATGGCATCTTCCGTAATATCAGCATCTGAGAATGCAATGACCTGATCCAGCAAACTCAGGGCATCGCGCATGCCTCCATCGGCTTTTCGCGCGATCAAAAACAGAGCGGATTCTTCTGCTGTCACGCCTTCTTCATCTACAGCCATTTTGAGCTCTTCCACAATTGCCACGGGCGGAATGCGCCGAAAATTGTAGCGCTGGCACCGAGACAAAATGGTTTCAGGCACTTTGTGAGCTTCGGTCGTTGCAAATACAAAAACAACATGCGCTGGCGGTTCTTCGAGTGTTTTGAGCAACGCATTAAAAGCCTCAGTCGTGAGCATGTGTACTTCGTCGATGATATAAACCTTGCGTTTGCCTTGCGAAGCCGCATACCCCACCTCTTCGCGCAATTGCCTGATTTCATCAATCCCGCGGTTCGAAGCCCCGTCAATCTCCAACACATCCATGCTGTTGCCCTGGCGTATGGCAACACACGAAGCACATTCCCCACACGGTTCAGCCGTTGGCCCCTGCTCGCAATTGAGTGCCATGGCGAGCAATCGCGCCGTAGTGGTCTTACCCGTTCCTCGCGGCCCGGAAAACAGGTAAGACTGCGCCACGCGCCCCAGCCGAATGGCGTTTTGCAATGTGGTGGTCACATGGCTTTGTGCAACCACTGTTTCAAATGCCTGTGGCCTCCGCTTTCGGGCCATTACCGTGTAAGACATAAAAACTCCAAAGGGCCTCTCCAACCCCAGCCCCCAACTTGAAAAAAAGGCCGTGCACCGCGCTTCGAACCGCTACCCCGGGGCGTTCAACGAGCGCTGGCTCCTGCCAGGTGCCCCTGCGGCACACGCACCGATTTGCTTACCGCTGCTACCTTCCGGTCCTGACGGGGTTCGGCATAGGCACGTTGCGCAGGACCTGACGATCAACGCTGCCTACTCATCGACCGCGATCCAAAATACCGGTTCTCAGACGTGGAATTCGACCCCGCTATAGCGGATTGCGGGCTACAGGGCACCGCTATCTCCCCGTCTAGCACGACCTGAAAACAGTGAGATACAAGAGGAATCTCACCTCTCGCCTCTTAACAATATATTTTGGTGGAGCTGATGGGAGTCGAACCCACGACCTCTAGAGTGCGATTCTAGCGCTCTCCCAACTGAGCTACAGCCCCACCTAAACGGCTTCAACCACGATATTTCGCACTCCCGAAACAGACTTGAGCACCGTGGCATCGCCCAGCACCCGTCCGATAATATTGACGGGACTTGCCGGACGAATTTCATCTCCATGACTGGCCGGGGTCTGACCGTAAAAAATGCAAAATGCATGACCCGGCGGCCAATATCCGAGGTCGTTTAACGCCACAGTTTCACATGCATCTTCGGGACCCGCTTCAACGGGGATTGCAAAGTAAATCTCATCGCCCCATGTATTAAACGAACAATCCAGTGGCAAAACCTCGCGAATTTTACCTGCTGTTTGCGAATCGTTTAACTCGGCGTCGAGTTCAATATCGCCAACGGTAATGCGAATCGGATGCGGCATAACAACCTCGTGATATTTTTGGCGGAGAGGGTGGGATTCGAACCCACGGTATCCGTAAGGATACACATGATTTCCAGTCATGCCTGTTCGGCCACTCCAGCACCTCTCCGATATAGCTGTCAGCGGTCAGCTATGGCTTCCTCATACATATACATGTGTGCTTATTTTTGGCGGAGAGGGTGGGATTCGAACCCACGGTACCCGTGAGGGTACACCGGTTTTCGAGACCGGCCTGTTCGACCACTCCAGCACCTCTCCGAATATTTATTTTTCGCGCAAAGTTTGAAAAAACGCCCGCAACACCTGACCACACGCATCTTCTAAAACGCCTCGGCGCACATCCAGGCGATGATTCAGACGTGTATCTTCCACAATATTTCTCAGGGATCCGCAAGCCCCGGTTTTGGGATCGCACGCGCCAAAAACCAGCCGGGACAATCGGGCAAGCACCATAGCCCCTGCACACATCGCACAAGGCTCCAGCGTTGCGTAAAGCGTGCAGTTATTTAGCCACCGAACGCCCAACTTTTTTGTCGCCTGCCCAATAACGAGCATTTCGGCATGCGCTGTGGGGTCATTTAGCTGGACAATGCGATTGTGATCTCGTGCGATTACCTCGCCATTGTGCATCACAACAGCGCCAATAGGCACTTCCTGCTCGCTCGCTGCCACGCGGGCTTCTTCGAGCGCAAATTTCATGCCTGTCAGGTCATTATCCAGCACAAATACCCCGAGGAAACAACACAGATCATAAAGAAAAAAATATACGGGTTTCCCCACAGCGAGTCAACCATCAACATCAGGGCATCCAGATATTCCACTCGCCGTGTTTTTCCCAGACGCGACATGCATCACAGGCACACATCCACCGGAGGGCAAAACGCGGTTTATTGCTTGTATTGAGAGATCCACAGTGTACTAACAAATAATGAAAAAACATGACATCGCCTCGGGACGGCCTCAACTCAATCGGCTCTCCCAGCCCGAACCTTTGTTGCGGTTTCGCAAAATCCGACAGCATTCGAAACCGGTCAGGATCCTGCACTGCCATCTCGCTGAACATCCGATGTGTCCCAGGCCAGACCGCGGTCCCACCGCCCTGCGCAACACCAGAATCGAGATAAGTCAGAGAGGAAACCCGAAATGACCCGGGGAAAACATCAAAAGGTCGATGTCCGCCATCGACATGCCCACTGAGATAATTCCAGCCTTTCGAAACCGGAAATACACTGCGTGCCCACACAGCCTCGGGCCGTGGTTTCCGACAGTGAAAGGCATCTGCATTCTCCCGAACCAGTTGGCTCTGCGCCTCGTAAAATGCGGGCGTACAACAAGCCAGCAAAGCGGGATCACGAACCCCAAAATGCTCAATCACTCCCTGGCGGGCGATTGTATTCACCCCATCTGTTTCGTCTGGAAAAGGAGACCACGAAGCCGGATCATCCCGATCCATTCCGAGCACAGACCACATCGCAGCTTCTGCATTGGCAATTGTCTCTTCTGGAATCAATCCCGACACCAGCACATATCCATCCCGGTCATACTGCGCCAGTTGCTCCTGTGAAAGCATAGTCATCTCCTGATTAAAAGAACATTCAGATCAATCCCGATTCTGATCCTCCACCGCATCAATTTCTCGAACACGCGCCGCATATTGATCCCCCTCAAAAGGGGTACTCAGCCACGTCGCAACAATCTCTTGGGCCACGGTATCACCCACCACGCCCACACCGAGACACAGAATATTGGCATCCACATGGGCGCGGGCAAATTTGGCCGACGTCACATCGTGACACGAAACAGCGCGAATCCCCTTTACCTTATTCGCAACGAGAGCAGCCCCCGTACCTCCCCCATCAACCACAATACCCGTCATCAAATTCTTCTCCAGAACAACGTCGGCCACCGTTTTTGCCACACCGACATAAGAGGTCTCTTGCGGGCTATGCACACCACAATCCATCACCTCTCGCCCGGCATCTTGCAACATAAGCACAATCTGTTTCTTCAGTTCAAATCCCTTGTGGTCTGCACCAATAGCTAATACACTCGATTTCTGCGGCTCTTGAATAACCGCCTCATCATCAGCCACGACCAGACGCACTTTCTGCTGCCGTATCAAATCCCGCGCCAACGGCGTCACAATCGCATTGGGCGTCACATAAACCGCATCGCCACCGCGACTTATCGCAGATTTAACCAGATCCTCCGTCACCAGACTCACCGGCGGGTCAATCGGTGCAGATACCGCGCGCCCCTCCAACGCCTTCAACCGCCGCACAACTTCGGCAACAATCCGCTGTATCAATTTTTCATCTGACATAAGCAAGGGGCTGGGGACTGGGGACTGGTAGGTTGGGTGGTTGGGCTAACCTCTGGAAACATAGATGTTCACCAGAGGGATGTCAAGAAGATTGCCCTGATATCCAGACGCTGCAAAGTCAACGGGTCAAAAATTGCGCTTGACACTACTATTTACTTCCAGTAGATTTCATCGCTATCGGAAATATTACGTTCCGGCGTAGCTCAGTCGGCAGAGCAAGTGGCTGTTAACCACTGGGTCGTAGGTTCGAGTCCTACCGCCGGAGCCAAGAATATCTTCTCGCTGAATTTTAATCTATCTGTTTCATTGCAAAAGAAAGCCCGTCAATCGGTAATGATCGACGGGCTTTTGTTGTGTACTCGAGGTGAGAAGTAACTCCATCACCGTTTAGTGGAAATTTTCCACAGATATTCGGCTTTTTTGAATCTTTCCAGAAATGTTTCTGTAACATCTAAAGGCACCTGGTCTAAAATTGATTGTTGTAATCTCTGTGTTTTATTATTTAGCAGATTATTCAACTCAACAGAAATCCATTTCGGTTCAATGGGATTACAATATATCTCATGATTTGCTAAAAGGATTCGCAAAGAGGCCTGAATACAATAGTGCAGAGCCGTTAAAGCACTGAGACGATCCCCTTGCTGTTGCGCATAATGAAATTCTTTCTTGTAGCGCATCCAAACAGGTGTCCATTTGGCACAGATCTGCTGTTTGTAAAGCGGAGGAACATTGTGAGTTTGGTTCTTGAAAGACTGCAAAATACCATTCGGATCCCAAAGAATTTTATTCAATGCCAGACAATAGGCACAACAGGCGAATTCTCTGATCTTTTCTTCGTCTCTAAAATCCATTATAGGAGATTCTTCGCCCTTAGAACGAAAATCTTCTAACACTTTCTCCTGTCTTTCTTTTTTTACAAAAACTAAATGTACATCTGCATCGGACATACCAATATGCTCAAATGAACCAAACCTAAATGAAGATTTAACGCCCAATTTATGTAAAATTCGATCTCTCGAAAAGTCATCGGGTATTTCAGAACAAACACAGACAATATCCAGATCGGAAAACTTATCCCTCGTAAAATCTCTTGCAGAAGAACCCGTTAAAAATATACCAATGGTCTCTGGCAATTTCGCGAAACATGAGACTATTTTATTTTGAGTCCTTTCTAAATCTTCAAGTTCTCCAATTACCTCGGAATAATAGACAAGTTGATCGGGATTTTCCCGAAGTGATAGGAGCCGATTTTGAAATTTGATCTTCATCCCGTCAATTCGCGGCCTCAGGTAATCCATAACTTTCAACACCACTGATATCAGACTATCTGCCTGTTGGCGCAAATCTGCAGGTTCAAAAATCGATTCCAAATCCCGGCCCGCGCCCATTTCTTCACACACAGCGCGAAGATACGCCTCGCGATTCTGCGTTTTGCTCAGAAATTCTCCCCTCTCCATCATCAGTGCCCAACACAATCCATTCAGAATGAGAATAACCCGATCTTCCTGAAATAACCAATCTTTACGCAACGCAGTAACGCGTATTTTTTCTAGGTGAGGAGTCAAGGTCGATAGCAGATCCTGCACACTTTGTTTAATTTGACATGATGATAAATCAGCAGTGTAGATGAGAAATCCTTCCTCTTGAGCGCGACCCAACTGATTAAAGCCCTCCAGCATAGCTTCAAATGCTACCAAAGAGCCCTGATCAAAAAATGCATTTTCATACACACTAACGGGACAAGACAGAATTTTTGTACTAAGATCCATCTCTATATTC
>VXRD01000021.1:0-2422 GCA_009838845.1 Gemmatimonadota bacterium
GAAATGAATATGCCCGTATTTTCTGGAGGTATGCTCATGTTTAAGTATGTCATGACATTGATTTTCCTGCTCCTGCCTGCCTATGTACACGCAGCGCCAACCGCATCAGATTGTGATTTCAATAACAGCGGCAAAGTGGATTTTGCCGATTTTATCGCCTTTTCACAGGGCTATGGGACAACCCAGACCCGGTTTGACTTGAACGGGGATGGCGCAGTCACCTTTCAGGACTTTGTCATTTTTGCCCAGTTCTACGGGCAGACAATCGCACCCCCTCCGCCAACCACCGACGCTCCCGTTGGCATTCGAGTTGGGATGCAAGCCCCTGATTTTACGCTGAGAACCCTCACTGGCGAATCGTTCAATCTCTATGCACAGCGCGGCAAACCCGTGTTTCTCAACTTCTGGGGAACCTGGTGTGGTCCCTGTGTTGCCGAAATGCCCGATATACAAAAGTTGCAAGATACCATGGCCGACTCCATTCAGATCGTCGGCATTGGCGTACGAGACACGCGCATCCAGGAACTGCGTTTTATCAGAAGATATGGCTATACCTGGACTTTTGTTCTCGACTCGACAGGAGAAGCGCGCAATGCGTATGAGGTCTCGTCCTATCCCACCTCGCTGTTCCTGGACGCCAAGGGTGTGATTGTCCGCGTGTTGCGCGGTTCTCGGAATTACGAAACGTTCCTGGCAGCGGCGCGACAGGCGATTAATAATTAAAGGCGGTTAGCATTAAAATTTGTAACTCATGGAGAAACCGATGCGGAATAGAGTTCTGTCAATTTTATCAATACTCGCACTTCTGATGTCCCCACTGTCTCTTTCGGCACAAAATAGCTTTTCCCTCTCGCTGGATGTAAATGGTGCGGCGGGCGATCAAGCGGTCACATCTGTCTATATGTCCACAGACCAGATTGTCACCATTCAGATATTTGGCACAGGTATTCAGAATGCGAACGGCCTTGCTGCGCGCTTTGAATACGATGCCACGCAGGTTGTGTACAGGGGCTTTGATGCCAGCGATGTAGTCTTACCCAATGCTCAGGCACTCCCAGAGGAAGGTACAGGTTTTGTTGAAATAGGCATTGCATCTTTGGGTGGTCAAGCAACTGCCAATAGCGGTCTGGTGGGTACCGTTCGCTTTCGCACGACAGCCGCATTTTCGGGCACGGCGATTCGGTTGGTGCGTGCAGAACTCAGTCGGGGTGGGCAATTTGAGACTGTAATCATGGATGTGCGCGTTGAGTTACAGTTTCAAGCCGTTACGCCAGACTTTAATGGCGATAGTGTGGTTAATTTTGCCGACTTTTTGGCGTTTGCGGGTCAGTTTGGGGCACGTCAGGGCGATGGACAATATGAAGCGAAGTACGACCTGGACAGCGATGGTGCGATTGGTTTTGGCGATTTTCTGCTCTTTAGCAGCAGTTTTGGCAAAGAGATATCTACGTCTGACGATGGCAGTACAGGGATAGTTACCATTCCGGATGCGAATCTGAGCGCAGAAATCGAGATCGCACTGGGTAAGGCGAGAGGTGCGTCGATCAGCAGGGCAGAGATGGCGAGTTTGACAAGCCTTGAGGCACCGAATGCGAATATCAGAGACTTGACAGGACTTGAGTTTGCTACCCGTCTGACGCGGCTGGACCTTTCCGATAATATCATCCAGGACCTCACACCTCTGTCGGGCTTAACCAACCTGACAACGCTGATTCTTTCCGATAATAGTATCTCGGACCTCACACCTCTATCAAGTCTAACCAACCTGACAACGCTGATTCTTTCCTATAATACCATCACAGATATCTCGCCGTTGTCGGGCTTAACCAACCTGACATTGCTGATTCTTTCCAGCAATTTATTCTCAGATATCTCGCCGTTGTCGGGCTTAACCAACCTGACATCGCTGAACCTTGCCTATAATAGTATCTCGGACATCACACCTCTATCAAGTCTAACCAACCTGACATTTTTGAGTCTTTACGACGGTACTATGATCGGGGACAGGTCAGTACTGTCGCGCCTGTTCAACCTGTCAGTAGCAGATATCCCGGATCCCAACTTGCGTGCGGCGATTAAGATCGCTATGGGCAAGACATCAGATGCTCCGATCACCGATTTTGAGATGACATTTTTGTCAGAACTTGAAGCTCCGAACTCGAACATCAGGGACTTGAACGGGCTTGAGTTGGCAACCAGTCTGACGAGTTTGAACCTCGGTACAGAGTTTGTGTCTGGTGAGGGTTATGTTAATAGTAACCATATTTCCGACTTCTCGCCCTTATCGGGCTTGACCAACCTGAGAAGGCTGGATCTTGGCGGCAACTCAATCTCGGACCTTTCTGCACTATCTGGTGCTATATCAAGATTGACCAGGCTGGAACGGCTGGATCTTGACAACAACAGCATCTCGGATGTGTCC
>VXRD01000021.1:2522-17658 GCA_009838845.1 Gemmatimonadota bacterium
CAACAGCATCTCGGATGTGTCCTCACTGTCAGGTTTGCCCAATCTGATACGGCTGTTTCTTCACAGCAACAGCATGTCGGATGTGTCCTCACTGTCAGGCTTGACCAGGCTGAGAACGCTGATTCTTGACAACAACAGCATCTCGAACATCACACCTCTGTCCGGCTTGACCAGCCTGACATCACTGCTTCTTTCTCGGAACAATATCTCGGATATATCTGTGCTGTCCGGCTTGACCAATCTATTGTCGCTGTCTCTTTCCAGAAACAACATCGCGAACCTCACGCCCCTATCCGGCTTGAACAGCCTGAGGTCGCTGTCTCTTTCCAGCAACAACATCTCGGATCTTTCGCCCCTGGTTGCAAATACGGGATTGGGCAGTGGAGATCGGGTCGATGTACGGAATAATCCGTTGAGTGCTACATCAATCAATACGCACATTCCAATCCTTCAGGACAGAGGGATTGAGTTGCGTTTTGGCGCGTTGAAGCCCGCGGTGGAGAAGATAAAACAAGACATTTTCCGTGAGATGATGGAATTGTTGGAGATTGAGGAAAGGGGGAACTGATGCGTAAACAGATTCTGTTCATTCTATCAACATTCGCGCTTTTGATGTATCCGTTGTCTCTTTCGGCGCAGAATAGTACGGCGGGCGATCAAGCCCTTACCCCGGACTTTGATAGGGATGGTCAGGTTGGCTTCCCTGACTTTTTGGTATTTGTAAGTCAGTTTGGAACACGTCAGGGCGATGGGCGTTATGATGCCAGATACGATCTGGATGGCGACGGCGAAATTGGATTTTCCGATTTTCTGATTTTTAGCAGCAGCTTTGGCAAAAGTGGTGACGAGGTGGCGCTTGTTGTCATTCCGGATGCGAATCTGCGCGCTGTTGTCGAGGGTCTTCTCGGCAAGGCGAGCGGTGCGCCGATCAAGAGGAGTGAGATGGCGCGCTTGATGCGCATTGAGGCACGGAATGCGAATATCAGGGATTTGACCGGGCTCGAGTTTGCCCCCCGTTTGACATTCATGGATTTTGGTGATGAGATGGTGGAAGGGCAATCTGTCAATAGCAACATCATCTCGGATCTTACGCCCCTATCGGGTTTGACCAACCTGACGCATTTGTATCTTACCGACAATGACATCACGGATGTCACGCCCTTATCGGGTTTGACCGGCCTGGAATGGCTGGATCTTAACGACAACATCATCTCGGATCTTACGCCCCTATCAGATTTGACCAGTGTGAGATGGCTGAATCTTTCCAGCAACGACATCACGGACCTCACACCCCTATCGGATTTGGTCGGTCTGAGGTCGCTGCGTCTTTCAGACAACATCATCACGGACCTTACACCCTTATCGGGTTTGACCCGTCTGGGATCGCTGTCTCTTTTCAGCAACATCATCTCGGATCTTACGCCCCTATCTGGCTTGGCCAACCTGAGAAATCTGTATCTTTCCTTCAACGGTATCTCGGACGTCACGCCCCTATCGGGTTTGACCAGTCTGAAGACACTGCTTCTTTCCAGCAACAGGTTCACGGACCTAACGTCCCTATCGGGTTTGACCAGTCTGAACAGGCTGTATCTTAACGACAACAACATCACGGACGTCACGTCTCTATCGGGTTTGACCAATCTGACAACATTGTCTCTTTCCGTCAATAACATCACGGACGTCACGCCCCTATCGGGTTTGGCCAACCTGATAGATCTGTCTCTTGATCGCAACAGTATCTCGGATCTTACGCCCCTATCGAGATTGACCCGTCTGAATAGGCTGATTCTTTTTATCAACAGTATCTCGGATCTTTCTCCTCTGGTTGCAAACACGGGATTGGGTACTGGAGATTTGGTTGATGTGGAGCGTAATCCGTTAAGTGCCATGTCATACCAAATGCATATCCCGGCCCTGCAGGATAGAGGCGTTATTGTGCTTATTGGCGCGTCGAAGCCCGCAGTGGAGAAGAAGGAATTTTTGGAGATTGAGGGAAGGGAGGTCGGCTATATATCGCAGGTGGATAGAGGAGGGGAAGGACGTGATTAGCTCAAAATGAGAGCTTGTCTTGATGAAGGATTGTTGTAATGGAAAAGAGCGAGTTAAAAAAGGACTCGCTCTTTTTTGTTGATAGATTGACGCGATTACCCGGCTAATGCGTGCTGCTTTCGACGCAAAATATAGGGTAATCCAACTACATATCAAAAAATGGAAAATGGGACAAATTTTACGACTTGATATTCTCTAATTTTGGGCGGTATATTGTTTATAGTAATGTCCATTCTGAGCTATTTTTTTCATTGAGATAGTTTGCCTATGAATAAGGAAAAACCGATGCGTAAACAGATACTGTTTATTCTGTCAACACTCGCGCTTTTGATGTATCCGCTGTTTCTTTTGGCGGATGTAAATAGTGCGGCGAGTGATCAATCCGTTACTCCGGATTTTGATGGCAATGGTATTGTTGATTTTGCTGACTTTTTGGCGTTTGCAGGTCTGTTTGGAGCACGTCAGGGCGATGGGCGTTATGATGCCAGATATGATCTGGATGGCGACGGTGCGATTGGCTTTTCTGATTTTCTGATCTTTAGCGGCAGCTTTGGCAAAGAGGTGTCTTCCCCAAACGTTGACATTCCAGATGCGAACCTGCGTTCGGTCATTGCAGATAGCCTCGGCAAGGCGAGCGGTGCGCCAATCACTCGGGCAGAGATGGCGAGCTTAAATCGCCTCGAAGCGCCGAACAAGAATATTCGCGATCTGACCGGGCTTGAGTTTGCAACTGGTCTGACATTGTTGGATCTGGGTACATTTTATATGAGCGGTGAGGGTTTTATTAACAGCAATGAAATATCCAACCTTGCGCCCCTATCAGGATTGGTCAGTCTGGAAAGGCTGGATCTTGACCGCAACAACATATCGGACGTGTCTGCGCTGTCGGGTTTGACCAGTCTGGAAGTGCTGGATCTTTCCTCTAACAGCATATCAGATGTGTCCGCACTGTCTAACTTGAACAACCTGGAATTGCTGGCTCTTGTCTCCAACGGGATATCGGATGTGACACCTCTATCTAATTTGAACAACCTGAGAGTGCTGGATCTTTCCTTCAACAGCATATCGGATGTGTCCGCACTGTCTAACTTGACCAGTCTGGAAGATCTGTATCTTGACAACAACAGCATATCGGATCTCGCGCCTCTGGTCGCAAATACGGGATTGGGCAGTGGAGATGTGGTTGATGTACGGAATAATCCGTTGAGTGCGACATCAATCAACACACACATTCCAGCCCTTCAGGACAGAGGGGTTGATGTGCGATTTGGCACGTCGAAGCCCTCAGTGATAGATAGATACTAAAAAGAAAAGAGCGAGTCTAAAAAGGCTCGCTCTTTTTTGTTGATAAATCGGCGCGATTACCCGGCTAATGCGCGCATGGTTTCGACGCATCGGGTCAGGGCGGGGACGGGGTTTTCGACGTCGGCTTCGTATTCGATGACGGCCATGCCATCAAAGCCGCTTTTTTCAAGGCCGGCGACAAAGGCCGGGAGGTCGAGCGTGCCTTCGCCGACGACGGTGTCGTGCCACTGGCCGTTGGGGTCAAAGACGAAGTCTTTGTAGTGGATGCCGTAGATTTGTCCGGCGAAGTCTTCTGTCCATTTGACGGGGTTGCCCTGGCGAGGACCGATTTGCAAGGCCCAGGCTGTGTCGATGCACAGGCCAATTTCGGGCGCGCCGAGGCCGATGAGGTGTTTGAGTACGCCGGGTTGTCCGCCAAAGTGATATCCGCCGTGGCAGTGTATGCCCACGCGGATGCCGTATGCCCGACTCCATGCGCGTACCTGTGTGATGGCTTTGGGATAGGATTCGAGCTGAAAGTGGCAGGAGATGTGTTTGGCGCCGGCAATGGCGGCGCATTCAAAGTAGGATTTTTCAGTGGGGTCGCCCGTGAAGGTTTGTACGCCGATGGAGATGACGGATACGCCCGCGTCGTTGTAGGTTTTGACGATGTCTTTCCAGGCGTCGGGGTTTTTGAAGTCGGCGTGGGCCTGGCAGACTTCGATTTTGTCGAGGCCGATGTCTTTTACTTTTTGGGCGACGTCGGCGTTGTCTTTGAAGTAGCGAAAGCAAAAACTTTGGACTCCGTAATCCAGTGCTGCACTCATGTAAAACTCCTTCCAGTGGTTTGGGTTGTCATCGCGGCATGATCCCCGTATAAAAGCACTACGGGGCATGCTTGAGCCGCGATCCAGAAGATTTTAGTTGTCATTGCTCCTTTCCAATTTTTTGAATACGTCGGCAAAGATGGCGTTGCGGTTGAGTTGCGTGGCTACGCGCATGAAATGCCGACTGGGGGCATGGCTCCAGGTTATTTGATCGGTGAGTATGGGGCTGTGTACCAGTTGGGTTGTGACCCAGTTTGGGTTGACGAGATACGCGGTTGCCGAGAGGTCCCAGATTTCTTTTGCCCATGCGTAGTGGTCTTTGTGATAGCCGCGAACGGTTTCGGTGAGGAAGTCGCCTATGGCGCTTTTGTCCGCTACATGGGTTTCGAGTTCGGGCAGGGTGGTGAGGAGATGAGAGGCGACATTGCGGCAGGGGATCTGGACGAGGGGTACGCCGCTGTCAAAGATGATGCGTGCGGCGAGGATGTCTTGTCGCAGGTTAAATTCAAGGGTGTTGGGCCAGTTGTGTTCGTGGCCGCCGAGCCAGACGACGACGATGTGTTTGATGATTTCGGGTTCTATGAGGATGGCGGAGGCTACGTTGGTTATGGCGCCGATGGCGGCGACATAGAGTGGATCATCAGATGCCATGGCTTTGTCGATGAGGTCGCGCACGGCGTCGTTGTCTTGCGGTGTGTCTGGTCCTGTGAGATAGTTTGTGGAGCCGCGAAATACGAGGTTGTTGTCGGGGATATTTAAGCGGTTGAGTAGGCGGAGGATTTCGTCGTAGCTTCGTTCCATGCCGTCGCCGGGTCCATTAGAGCGCTGGTTGTGAAAGGGCGCGGCATAGATGGCTTCGACCGAGATTTTCTCGGGGGATAAGAGCGCGTGTGCTACGGCGAATTGATCATCGACTTCGTTATATGTGTCCGTGTCGAGTACCACGCGCACTTTGCCTGATGGCGGTGCTAATCTGTCAATGCGCTGAGCGTGTGTGAGGGTGGGAAAGTTCATGGATGTATGCTTTTTTATGCGGCTTCTTGTAATTTCGCGATATTTTCAGGTTCATGTCGTTCTTGCCACCTTATATAATCTGCTCCTCCCGCCTCCAGCGCGTCCATATAGTCCTGGTTGATGTTCTTGTCCTGGTCGTTGATAACCGCAAGTCCCGATACCTGTTTGCCTGTCAACGTCTTTCTATATTCTAAAATATCTTTCCACATAAACAGAAAACTGGATAAAGAAGCTCTGTTGATACTGTTGAAGCACTTTAGCACAATTTCCTTTTCCCGGTACGCTACCTGGAAGTCGAAGCTGAATTCAATACCCACAGACCCCCTGGAAATGAATTCAGGTGTATAGACTATCATTTTCTCATCCAGATACCCCCGCACATCATCTTTAAAAATATTGACAACCGTGGGCTTGGCAAGTACGTAGAAGTTGCTGACTTCCAACATCGCTTGAAGCAAATCATGCTTTCTCTGAGGAAAATCGGATTCTCTGTTGGCTTGTGCTACAAGTTCTTTGCTCTTATTGCTTACGCCATAACCGGCCAGGACTCTGTCCAGAAGCTCTCTTCGAGATGACGAGCGGGAGAAAGACACGCCCATTAACTCCAAATCGTGGAGTGTCTTGCCGTCATCGGAGAGCATGATTTTATTTCCCTCCTTCTTGGCGTATATTTCCAGTGTGTCATTGAACAGACCAGTAAAAGGAGTAGAAATAAGACTCCAATCGCTTTCATCTCCCACGGGAATATAAGTTTTCGACCTGAGCCAGGTATAATACTTGTCTTCTTGTTCAGCAAGCCAGTTCATACTAAAAATATCTCGCCTTTCCATTTGTCCAACGCCAGGATATAACGTCAACAGGATTGCCCTTTTCTATAACCTTTTTGGGCAGTCCTATCAAACGTCTGGCCTCTTGGTTGGTCAGCATAAGATACTATTCCTCCATCTCTTCACGGAATATTCGTCAATACGGTGCAGTGCTCGATGGCCAACGCGCACGCACCAGATTTCAGCTTTGGGGTATTGCTTAAGGAGACGCTCTGATGCAGCAAGGGCATTGTCGGCAATGATATAGCTCTCAGTGTCAATGTCAATGGCAACGACTTTCCCATAGTGTGTTGTTTCCACATGGGGACGGATAGCCCGCTCGTATATTTCATCGCCACGCCGTGCTGTTTCCTCGGCTGAATAGCGGGATTGATCAGTAGGCATGGTAGTTCTCCTGAGAAATTTACTGTTTCGGAATAACTGTCCCTACGCAAGCACGGCTACATCCTCAACATATTCTTCGAAGAGCGCGATGTCTTCTCGCATCATGTCGGGATTGTCTTTGAGGAAGAAGCCGACGAGGGCCACGTCGTTTTCGCGCATGGCTTTGCCCATGGTTTCAAAGGCTTCGAGGATGGGTTTGTTGCCACCTGCGAAGACTTTGTAGTGTACAACGGGACAGGGGATGGTGGCGATGACGCCGAGCATTTTGGCGCGGTCTTTTTCTTCCCATTTTTCGCCTTTGTCACTGTGGTGCGCGCTGCGAGAGCGGTCCGTGGGATTGTAATAGCTGCACATCTGGAAATCGGGGTCCATGTTGTCGCGCACCCATTCGTGTGCCGCGGGTTGATGGGCTGCAAATCCAGATGCGACGCCCGCATTGGACATTGTGTCGATTGCTTCGTAAAAATTGTCCCACTGTTCTGTGGCGTACCAGTTATCGACCACGCCGCCGTGGATGTAGGTGCCGCTTGCGCCCAGTTCGATGGATGCGCGGAGCCATTTGCGCCAGGCTTCGGGTTTGCCGCGCTCGATGCATACTTGCGAGAACCACTGGATGCTGCCGCCTTCATTCCAGTATTCTTCGAGGAGTCCCATGATGTGATCGTCGGTGCGCCCAAAGAAGGTGTTGATGCCGAGTTCTTCGGCCTGTCGCCAGGTGTCTTTGATGCGGCTGGGGGTGTAATAATCGGTCATTTCTTTGCTGCGTTCTCTGGTCTGGTGCGAAAATCCGCTGAACGGGTTGCCGCCAATACAGAGGCCCGAGACACTGACGCCGCCTATGTTTGCGTATCGCATGTGTTGCTCCTCTATGGGCGCATGAAGCCCGAGAAAAAGTCGTTGCCTTTGTCGTCAACGACGATGAATGCGGGAAAGTTTTCGACTTCGATGCGCCATATCGCTTCCATGCCGAGTTCGGGATATTCCTGGCACTCGACTTTGCGTATGGCGTCTTTGGCGAGGCGAGCGGCGGGACCGCCGATGGAGCCGAGGTAAAATCCGCCGTGTTTTTTGCACGCTTCTGTTACTTGCCGCGAGCGATTGCCTTTGGCGAGCATGATCATGCTGCCGCCTTCTGATTGGAATGAATCGACGTAGCTGTCCATGCGCCCCGCGGTTGTGGGACCAAATGAGCCGGAGGCGTATCCTTCGGGTGTTTTGGCGGGTCCCGCGTAATAGACGCACAGGTTCTTGAAGTATTGCGGAAGCCCTTCGCCGCTGTCTATGCGCTCCTGGAGTTTGGCGTGGGCAATATCGCGTGCGACGATCATGGGGCCGGAGAGGGATAAGCGCGTGCTGACCGGATATTTGCTGAGGGTTTCGCGCACTTTGTCCATGGGCTGGTTGAGATCGATTTTTGCGACGTCGCCGCTGAGGGCTTCTTCATCGACTTCGGGGAGGTATTTCGCCGGGTCGCTTTCCAGTTCTTCGAGGAAGATGCCTTCGCGCGTTATTTTTCCCAGGATTTGTCGGTCGGCAGAGCAGGATACGGCAATGCCGACGGGGCAGGATGCGCCGTGTCGAGGCAGGCGAATAACGCGCACATCGTGGCAGAAGTATTTGCCGCCAAATTGCGCGCCAATGCCGAGTTCGTGGCTCATTTCCAGGACTTGTTTTTCCATTTCGAGATCGCGGAATGCCTGGCCGTATTCATTGCCCTGTGTGGGCAGGGTGTCGAGATATTTGGCGCTTGCGAGTTTGGCGGTTTTGAGGGTGTATTCTGCGGATGTGCCGCCAATGACGAGGGCGAGGTGATAGGGCGGGCAGGCGGCTGTGCCGAGTTCTCGCAGGCGCTGGTCGATGAAGTCGCGCAGGCGTTCGGGGTTGAGCAGCGCTCGGGTTTCCTGGTAGAGCAGGCTTTTGTTGGCGGATCCGCCTCCTTTGGCCATGAACATGAATTTGTACGTATCCCCTTGTTCGGAATAGATCTCGATTTGAGCGGGCAGGTTGGTTTTTGTATTTGCCTCCTGGAACATGTCGAGTGGCGCCAGTTGGCTGTAGCGCAGGTTTGTTTCCAGAAAGGCTCTGGTAATGCCCTGTGCGAGCGCGGCTTCGTCGCTGCCGTCGGTCCACACGCGATTGCCCCTTTTGCCCATGATGATGGCTGTGCCCGTGTCCTGACACATGGGGAGGACGCCGCCTGCGGCGATGTTGGCATTTTTGAGCATTTCAATGGCGACAAAGCGGTCGTTGTCCGAGGCTTCGGGATCGTCGAGTATTTTGGTCAGTTGTTTTAAGTGTGCAGGGCGGAGCAGGTGCGCGCTGTCTCGAATGGCGCGGTCCGCCAGCATGGTGAGGCCCTCGGGTTCGACTTTGAGGATTTCCTGGCCCTCAAATTGTCCCGTTGATATATAATCGGTTGTGAGCAACTGGTAGGGGGTTTCATCTTCTCCGAGGGGTATCATTTCGCGGTGTTCGTAGGTGTCCATTTTTCCCTTTCTTGTCGGCTTTATTGTTCCAGCCATTCGAGGTCAAAGCGAGCGACGGTGACGTATCGCGTGTCGTTTTGTCGCGTGAAGATCTGGTTTTCGTATATGCAGCATATTGTGCCGTCGGCTGTTTGGGCGAGGTCTGAATAACTCGAGGGTCCCGGTTCGAGAATTTTGGAGACGGGCCAGGTCTGGCAGTCGTCGGTGCTCATTTTGACGGTGAGGCGTTTGCGGTCGTAAGAGACGCGCCCCGGTCTGGCAAATTCGCGTTCGAGGTTGTCGGGGTTGGCAAAAATGATGTTGCCGTTTTGGAGTTTGAGGATGCTGCCCATGCACACGGGTTCGAGCAGGGCGTCGTCAAATTTTAGCTCTGACCAGTTGGTCGCGCCATCGGGGCTGGTGGTGATGAGGCGGCGATGGCGTTTGGATTCCGTGCGGATGTTGAATAAGACGCGCCCGTCGTTGCGTTCAACGGGGAGTGTTTCGCTGGGGTTGATGTATTCGCCTTCTGTGCGTACGATAATGTCACTGCGCTGCCAGGTTTGCGCGTGGTCGTCGCTGTAGATGCCCGCGACTGTGGAGGGGCGATGCCCGAGTTTGCCCGGGCCAAATTCCGTGCCGCCGCCGTCCGACATCCAGATGGGTACGATGAGGCGTCCGTTTTGAAGTTGGATGCCGTGCCCGGGTCCAGTGGCTATGACGCGCCAGGGATATTGTTCGCGGAAGGGTGTGAGTGCATCTGTGATTTCAGTGGGATCGGACCATGTGGCGCCGTCGTCTTTGCTTTGCATGTAAAATACGCGGGCGTAGTTGTGACAATAGAGGGCGTGTACTGCGCTATCTTTGCGGTCGGAGATCATGACGAAGTTGCTGATGGGGCCTTCGCCATACGTGTCGCAACGGGCGACGACGGTGGGTGAGTCCCAGGTCTGACCACCATCTGCACTTCGCCGCATAAGCACGTCATTGCCGTCCCAATCGCCGCCTCTGCCGCGTCGCGCCTCTGCCGTGGCGAGGAGGATGTTGTTTTGCGTGCAGAGGATGCCCGGTACGCGGTAGATGTGATACCCGTTTGTCCGACCTTCAAAGAGGTGGGTTTTGTCTATCATGTAATGCTCCGTTTATGTTGAGGAATTTTATTGGAAAGTATATAATTATACCATAATAAGATAAAGAACAAGCCAAAAAATTGCGAATAGGTTGAGAGATGAACCACATGGAACATATTCCGCTTGTAGAAAGCAGTACAGATCTTATATTGTTTTCTTGGAAACTACAAGGGAGGCAATATGTCTGCTCCACGTATCGATGACCGCGACTGGTCCGCTCTGACTTCGGGCGAGCGCATTCGCCAGATTGAGGTTGAGGGCTATCTTCTGATTCCCGATTTGTTGACGCCCGAGCATCTGGCCCGGCTCAAGGCGATAACCGATAGTTTGGAAACCACTCCGGTGGATTACAGCATCCATCAGCGGGGACGGAGTGACATCCAGTTCCTCGGCGGTGAAATCACCGACCTCATCGCCCATCCCCCGACGGTCGCCTTTCTGAGGGAACTTCTGGGGGAGGATATCATCCTGTCGCATTACGGCTATGCCCGCTCAGAGCCAGGGCACCCCGGCATTAGCCTCCATACGGACGGTCAACCCTACGGTTCGCGCATCTTTGGTTATCTGGGTAGCGTACCGGTCATGGTCCGGGTGCTGTATTATCTGGACGACCTGACCCCAGAGGTCTCTCCATTCCGCGTCATTCCCCGATCACACCTCTCCATGCACGCAGACGGCAATCCCTACCAGCGCTTCGAGTCCCATCCAGAGGAGGTCATGGTTCCCGCAAAAGCCGGTTCTGCGATGTTTATTAACCACAAGGTTTTCCACGGCAATTTCCCCAATGTCGGCGACTGGCCCCGCTCAATGCTGGCTATTGCTTACCGCCCGGCCTGGGCCGGTCCTGTCCAGAAAGTTGAAGGGTGGGATCCGCAGGCCGTCGCCGCGCTGCCCGATGCAGTGAAGCCCTTCTTCGGCGACCGCAACACCCGCCACTGGACCCCCGAAGGGGACAACAAACCGCCCGACATGGCCAGTCAGGCCCCGGGTATCAATCCCAGCCGATGGGAACGCAAGTAAGGAGAACGAATGTATCCCAATCCACTTAAACAGAAGCTTAGAAAGGGCGATATCGTGCTGGGGACCTCCCTGCCGGTCCCCTCATCCCTCGTCCTTGGAACCATCGTGCAGGCCCGGCCAGACTTTGTCTGGATCGATACCGAACACGCCCCGTTCGCCACCGAATCCCTGGACGCTATCCCCGTCCTTGCCAGGCAGAATGGCGTGGCGCCGATGATCCGCGTGGCCTGGAACGACCCGGCTCTGATCAAGAAGGCCTTCGATGTCGGTGCCGTGGCCGTGATGGTGCCCCAGGTCAATACCGCCGAAGAAGCTGCCCGGGCAGTGCAATATGCCCGTTATCCCCCTGAAGGACAGCGCGGGCTTTCCCCCATGTGGACCCGCATAGCCGGCGAAGACTGGAACCATGTCATCAAAACTGCGAATGCGGAAACTGTATTGATCCTCCAGGTCGAGAGCCAGGAGGCCTACGACAATATCGATGAAATCAAGCAGGTCGCAGGCATTGACGTCCTGCTCGTAGGGCCGCTGGATCTGTCCGCATCGGTCGGAAAGATTACCGAAACCAGCGCCAGGGAAGTTCAGGAGATTATGCGGGATGTTCCCGGGCGGCTGGAAGGGTCCGGCATTGTCGCCGGCACCACGCTTGTGGATCTCTCCGAAATCCAGGAAAAACTTCGCTGGGGCTACCGCTTTATGAATGTCGGCAATATTCTCGCTTATGGCACCCAGGTCCTGACCCACAACCTCGAAACCTTACGCGCCAATCCTGGTGGGGGGGCTGAAGAATGACAGAATCACTACGCCTGCTCTCTATCGGGGCGCATCCGGCCGATATCTTCGACCAGTCGGGCGGCACTATGGCCCATCACGTCAGCCGCGGCGACGATGTGCGGTGTGCGGTGCTGACCCACGGCGCACGGGTGCACGATGCCGTGATCAGCGACGCGATGTTTCACCAGGAGGAAGTGCCGGAAGGGGCCGAGCTTCTGAAGATGATGCAGGAGCGCTCCGATGTCAAAGCGGCGGAGGTGCGCGCGGCCTGTGCGATTCTGGGTGTAGAAGAGATCTACTTTTTCGGCGCCGATGATTCGGTTCTGCTCGTCAAGGACGAGACGGTGAGGCGTCTGGCAAGGCTGCTGCGAGAGCTCCGTCCCGATATCGTCCTGACCCACTTTCCCAAAGAGGGTGACAGCCTGACCAACGCGCACGCCACCGCCGGGCAGATCGTGATGCACGCCATCGGGCTGGCCAACAGCGTTGATCCCGGTGACCGAAATCCCCCCCATCGGGTCGCGCAGGTCTTTTATTTTGGGGGAGGCGGTGCGGGGATTCCCCGGCGGGTCTGGGATTCTGAAGGGGGCTACTACAACGATGTCTTTATCGACATCACTGATGTCGTGGAGAAAAAGCTGGCGGCGCTGGACTGCCTGGTGAGCCAGGGATACGGCGGCGCCTATGCCCGAAAACGGATCGAGACCAGCGACGGCGCGTTTGGCAGCGCGGGGGGCTGCGCTTACGCAGAAGGCTTTATCTCCCTGAACGCTGAAACCCATTCCTTCCTTCCGCTGACCGAGCACGCGCTCAGGATTGCCCGTTCATCCGACCACGAGAATATCAGTCGCAACTCCTACCGCATCCCGGTGGATTGAGAAGTTCTGCGAACGGCCCATTGATCCGCCCCCCACGGATGGACCCCATGATCAAACTCGGCTGCACCGCCATGCTGCGGGACGAAGAGAATCCCGGGCAGTTCATCGATGTCGAATCCCTGATCGACCTGATCCACGACCTGAGGCTGGATATTGTCGATTTGCACCTCTACAGGGGGTTCCGTTCCAGGAGTTTTGAGTACCTGCGCCAGATTAAGAGAAAGTGCCTGAGGTACGGGCTGCCGATCGGCTATGTGGGAACCGGAGATGGGTTTGTGGGCGCGGCGACTGGCGCAGACCAGCGCGTGGTCGGCGTTTCTCTGCCGCCGGAGGAACTGCGCAGGCGGGTGGCAGAGGCGAAAGAGGCCGTGGATGTGGCGGCATTTATGGGTGCGCCCCTGGTCCGCCTGTTCGGGGGTGGCCTGCCAGAGGGGACAGAGGACAGGGAAGCGCTCTGGTCCTCGATGATTCGCAGTTTCCAGGAAGTCGCCGACTATGCGATCGACAAGGGCATTTTCCTGGGTCTCCACAATCATCCGCCCGCTGTGGCTCCCACCGGTGACGACATCCTTCGCATCCTGCACGATACCGACCGCGAGAACTTCACCTTCATACTGGATACGGGTCAGTGGTTCGGCTCACCCGGATCAAATCTGGCGGGAAAATTCGATCCCGGTCTGGCGTTTTACCGCTACATGGAACAAACCGCTCCGTATGCCACCTGCGTGCGTGCCAAGATCTACAAAATCGACAGTGGCCAGGAAGAATGGCTCGACTATGAGCGCATTGTGCCGATCCTGAAAGCCGTCAACTACAATGGCAATGTGTCGATTATCTTCGAAGACCGCAATAACCGTTGCAATTACGCCGAAGCGATCGGCCTGGCGGCCAGGTATCTGCGCGGACTGCTCGCGGATTGAAGGGTGGTCGCGCTGTATTAGCTCTTAATCACACGTAGCGTGTCTCGCGCGATCATCAGTTCTTCGTTGGTGGGGATGACGAGTACGGATACCAGGGCGGTCTCATGATGAATTGTTTCGTTCATGGGGTTGCCCTCGTTTTTTGCTTGGTCGAGATGTATGCCCAAGAATCCGAGTTTTTCACAGATGCACGCCCGTATGAGTGGCGCGTTTTCCCCTATTCCGGCGGTGAATACAAGCGCGTCTATCCCGTCGAGTACCGCCGCGTATTTTCCGATGTACTGGCGGATGCGGTAGCAGAAGATGTCGATTGCCAGTGCCGCACGCCGATTTTCCTCATGGACGGCGATTAGATCTCTGAGGTCTGATCCGATTCCGGATACGCCGATGAGACCGCTTTGATGGTTGAGCATCTGGTCGATTTGATCGGGCGTCATCTGGTGTTCTCTGATCAGGTAGAGGATGATCGCCGGGTCGATGTCCCCACTGCGCGTTCCCATTACGAGTCCCTGAAGGGGTGTAAAACCCATACTGGTGTCGATTGATTTTCCATTTTCGATGGCGGTGATGCTACAGCCGTTTCCCAGATGGCATGTGATCAGTTTTAGCGTTTTCAAGGGCGAGCCGAGCATTTCCGCTGCACGCATGGCGACGTATTGATGCGATATGCCGTGGAAACCGTATTGTCGGATTTGATACTGTTCGGATATCGCGTGGGGCAGGGCATAAGTGTGGGCGTAGTCCGGGATGGTCTGGTGGAATGCGGTGTCGAATACCGCGACGTGTGGGATGTGGGGTAGTATGGTCTGGCAGGCGCGAATTCCGCGCAGGTTGAAGGGGTTGTGCAGTGGGGCGAGGGGGGCGCACTGTTCGATTGTTTTTTCGACTTCGGGCGTGATCCGGGTCGAGGCTGAGAAATGGCTCCCGCCGTGTACAACGCGATGTCCGACTGCGTGAATTTCATCGGGCGTGCGGAGGATTCCCCAGTCCGGGTGGAGCAGGATTTCAAAGATGCGTTGAAATACTGTCTCGTGAGCGGTTTGAGGCACGGGAATGCGATGGGTGACGCCATCCCGCCGCGTGTAAGACAATTCTGCGGATGCAGAGAGCAACCGTTCGACATGTCCTCTTGCGAGGCATTCTTCGCTGTGCATGTCAAAGCACTGGTATTTGATGGAAGAACTGCCGGCGTTGATGGTGAGTATTACTGGCATGGTTGGTCCGCTATCTATGGCTCCACGTAAGGGATTCATCGCTGTTCGCCTTCAGCCAGGTACGTAGAGGTACGTCTTCTTCTATGACGAAATAGCCGTCGCGCTGAAACTGCTGGCGTTCTTCGTCTGTGAGTCTGTGATCCAGGCAGGATCTATTCATTTGTCAATCTCCTGTAATGTCTTAGAAGCTGTTTTAACTTAAATGCGCGTAAGTCCCAAGTCCTTTAGGCTTGGGTCGCATGGCGAAGCGCATAGAATTTATGGGTCGGCTTTAGCCAGGGGGATAGCCCTCAAGGGGCTATCGGTGGTGGTGGAGCGGTGTACAAGTGCGCCAGCACTTCATCAACAGG
>VXRD01000022.1:0-32863 GCA_009838845.1 Gemmatimonadota bacterium
CCCAACCCCTCCCCGCACACGCGAAGCCCAAACGGGGAAGGGGGGGTAGGTCCCAAGAAATTAAAACAGCTTCTCAGAAACTAAACCTGGCGCCAAACGTAATGTCCCGTCGGTCGCTAAAGAGGAGCGAAGGCCGTCGCATATCCGGGAAATCCAGGACATCGGTACCCGGTCGCTTGCCTTCTTGCAATTTGCCATTTGAATCTACTGTCCAGCCTATCGATTCCATATACGCGCGGAAGCGATTGCCAGTATTCGTGCCGGAATATACAAAGGCCTGGCCACCGCCGAAGCTCCCCACGCCTCCTCTGGGCGTGTCTTCGGGCGCAGTCCCAAAAAGGTCGTTGCGATTGCCGCCGCCCAGGGTGTGCGTATTTTGGAAGTTGAGCGGGTTGGAAATCTCTATGAACAGCATAGGCGATCCCGGCATATCGAATATCTTGGAAATGCGCAGGTGCGCGGCGTATTCATCAACCCACTGTGCGTTGAGCACATTGATCAGCGAAGCATCTGCATTGCCCGGGTTGTAGTTGAACCACTCTCCGGCCTCGCGATCAAGGTAGAAACCGAGATTCCAGCCGCCCTTGAGCAGGCGCTGTTCGCCGCCGTAATCGAGGGGCGTTCGGAAATTGCCGCCCAACTTTATCTGAGGCTTTGCCTTGAATGGCGGCGCGGCATTGTTCGGGCTATTCTCAAGCACGGTTCTCGAAGGCGTTGAAACCGTCTTCGCATCGCGGATATCTTGCCACGCTGTGTTGCGAACCCGCGCCTGGCGAATATCATAAGACAAGAAACCAGTAAAGAACTGGCCCCGCGTCTTCTGCAACTTCAGTTCCAACCCGCGCGCATCAGTCACAAAGGCATTTTGCGTGTTGCGAGGAGCACCCGTGTTAAATGCGCCCCTGATTCGCACGGCGGGCCAGGCTTCGTTCTCGCCATCTTTGAAATAAACCGTTCCCGTCAAAAGATACTGGCCCTGGAAGCTGCGTTCATATCCCATTTCATACTGAATCGTGCGCTCCATCTTCATCCACGGATTGCCAAAAAACTCCAGCGACTGTCCCAAACCGCTCTGCGTGCGATACATATCGCGCGTGTTCACAATCTGGTTGAAGTGCCCGTAGTTGATGAACATTTTGCTCAAATCCGTAATCGGATAAGACGCGCCAAAACGGGGGCTGAAAGCCCAATCGGTTGGCGGGCGCACTTTGCGCACCGCGCGATAAACAGCTTCGGCATCTCTGCCAAACCACGGGAAATGAGTTTCATTTGGAAGGTCAAAATAAAGGTCGGGGCGATGCCAATCCAGACGAACAC
This sequence comes from Gemmatimonadota bacterium, assembly GCA_009838845.1. Taxonomy (NCBI): domain Bacteria; kingdom Pseudomonadati; phylum Gemmatimonadota; species Gemmatimonadota bacterium. The sequence goes on from VXRD01000022.1 coordinate 1,318, forward strand.
CGGCATTGACCACGATATCGCGATACTCCATCCTGTCCTGGAAAAAGACGCCGCCGAAAATCGGGGTTTTCACAAAATAGTTGTTGTGGTCACCCGTTGCGCCGCCCGAAGGCACATCCGATTCATTGAAAACGCCATCCCCGTTGATATCGCCACCGTTGGGCAAGTCCGGATCGCTGCGCCCGGTCCACGGAAAGATCACGTCATCGGTTGAACTGACGCGCGGACCTTCGTACTCATCCCTGTAAATGGGATCGCTGAATTCGGGAACTGCGGCTGGCACCATACCCCGGTTTTCGTGCAAATTGAAATGATGCACCTGCACACCGGCTTTAATCTGGTGATGCGGGGTAATCTGGCTCGTGAAATCAGCCGTAATATCGAGATCATCCATGGTGGACCAGTCGCCTGCACGGCTATTGCCGCCACCGCCCTGCATTCGGAAAAGATTGAGAATATCATTGCCACCGGGCTTGTAATTCCAGCCAAAGGGCGCTTCGTTCAGAACCACGGCACCCCGCGCTCTGGCCGCATCGGCACTACTCTCATCGACCGGTTCCATCGAACCATCTGTGTGGATAGCCATTGCGGGCGCGTTGGTCAGTTTTTCCGGATGCCATTGCGTGGTCCAATCCGCACCGCCAAATCGCGCCGTCAAGTTGTAAAACGTCTTGGCCGACAAAGTGTGTGTCCAGGAGACCAACCCGTGATTGCGCTCAATTAGCATCTTCTGGAATTCGGCAGCGGGCATAAACATGCGCGAATGGTTATAGTTCTCAAAAACCGCCTGCTGTGTGCGCTGTGGCACGCCCACATTATTGCCCTGATGGCTCCCGTGCTGGAACCCCCGAATATACTGCACACTCAATTTGGTCGTGGCAGTGGGGGTAAACGTCAGCTTGAGTTGTGTGGTATTGTCCCGATAAGAAACCGTGGCCACATCAAAGGGATAGGCCATGCGCTCCTTGCGGCTCGACGCCGTGAACCCCACCTTGTCTTTCAAAATTGGGCCACCAACCGTAATATCCCACAAATAATCGTAATCGCGGTCTTCCGGATTTGCGTTAAACGGACCGTCGGCATACGGGTCATCTCCGTCATGACTCCGATGCTGCCAGGCCCATATCCCCCTGGCCTGCTCAACAGTGGTAATGGGATCCTTACCACTTACGCCAGCCGTCCATTGTTTGCCACCGGCTGTGCGATTTGCGAGTTCCTGGTTCCAGCCAATAAAGTCCGGCTCACCATCTCCATTGCGGTCCTCGGTAGGACTATTGGACTGAAAACGCCCCACATCCCACCAGTTGTCTTCAGAATAGAGATTGGGTCCAAAGTGCTTCTTGCCAGCGGGATTGTACGTACCTTCTGCCGAAACAAAAAACTGGCTGGGTTCTTTGGTCACAAAGTTCACGACTCCGCCGCGGATATTCCCGTATTCGGCATTAAAACCACCCGTGAGCACCTGAACCTGCTTGATCGCGGTCTTTGAAAAAGATGTATAAGCGCGCTGATGGCGATTGTCAGCCGCGGTCACGCCGTCCATATTAAAACCGATGTTCATGGCGTTTTCACCGCGAATGGTAATACCCCATGCATCTTTATCTAAACCCACCTGCGTGGTGACCTGATCCCGAATGCGCGCACCAACGGGAATTGTTTCGAGTTGCTCCTGCGTAATCGCCTGCTGCGCATAGGATACGTCCATCTGCACGGGATCGAGATCGGCTGTCACCACAATAGCGTCCAACTCGACCGTCGATTCCTTGAGCTGGAAGTCAACCGTTGCAGTGCGGTCTAAAAGCACTTCCACCTCGGTCTTGGAAACGCTCTGATAACCCACGAGAGAAGCCCGCACTTCGTAAATGCCCGGCGACACGCGCAAAATGAAATACTCGCCGTTGACATCGACCGTCGCGCCCATCCTTGTATCTACCACCACGACATTGGCCCCGGGTAACGGCTCGCCAGAATCTGCGTCTGTAACGCGCCCGGCGATCTTCCCCGTGGTCTGCGCATGCAACCCAACCGGCAAGGCAAGCAACACTGTACACAACAGTGCCACCCAAAATCCCGGCGGGCGAAAAACATCACTGTAAACGTTCTTCATGCTCTACCTCCTTTGGGGGGTGAAAAAAACGATACGTATTTTGTGATTCTGCACCAAATATAAGTTTATGGACTCCAATTCCCATTGTCAAGTGAAAGTTTACCCATTATCTTACAAAAAAAAAGGGATTTATTAAATATCGATTCCCCACAAAATCAACCCTTAAACAGGCCCTTATTAAATGAAACTCTCGAAAGTCAACACCACCGACATCACCGACGCGATCCGCCTGGGCTGCCGAATGATGAGCAATGTCTTCAACGAGGACGACAACGACATGCCCTTCTTCGGTTCCGAAGTCAGCCCAAACCCACAATTGCGGTTTAGCGGCGTCCACACCGAGTCACACGTACCCGGTAGGCACCTCAACGCATTGCTCAACGCCGAAGACGCCGCTGGCATTTCAGTCGATCCCAATGCGATTGAGAAACACGCCAACGCCGCCTTCTTCTCCTACAGCGGACCGGTCGCACTGCCCCTCAACCGCACGGAGGTCGATGGACCTGTCAACAGCTTCACGACCCACAACGTGCGCGAAGGCTTCCACGCTCTGTACCCATTGGTCAAATACAGAAACTCCGATCGCGCGCGGGAAATCGCCGAGAACAGCATCCGGGACATATTCGAGCTATTCAAACCAGATACAGGCTGGGACTTCAATCGCCTTGAAAATGAGCACGGCATAGAAGTGCGCGAGAACACCTTCATCACCGGAATTGCCCGATCAATAGGTCCCCTTGTCAAATACTACCGCGCCACGGGCTACGGACCTGCACTCGAACTCGCCGTAATCCTGAAAGAAAAAACGACCCGTGAATTTTTCCTCGAATCGGGCGCTTACGACCGCGAGAGCTTCGGAGCGCATACCCATTCGACAACCTGCGTCATGTCTTCGCTTGCACAACTCGCAGATCTCCTCGATGACGCGCGATTGCTCAACCGGGTCAAGGCATTTTACGACAATGGATTGTGGGAAATTCGCGATGAAATTGGATGGGTAATTGAAAATAGTGGAGATGATGCGAGTCCAGATCGCGGAGAGATCAACAACACGGGCGATATTGTCGAAACAGCCCTGATACTGGGCAGAAAGGGATACACCGAATACTTCGAAGACGCCGAGCGCATCACGCGATGTCACATATTGCCCTCGCAATTGCGCGACAACAGCTTCATCGAAGACCCGCCGAACCCGCACAACATAGACGGGCTTCGCCAGGTCGCAGACCGGCATCTCGGCGGCTTTGGCTTCCCCGCACCTTATGGTCACGCGCCGCTCGGCTTTGAGCGGATCAGCTTCAACACAGACATCGTAGGCGGAGGCGTCGGCTCACTCTGCGAAATCCTCCGCGAAGCCGTACGCACCGAATCCTCAATCCACCGGGTGAATCTCCATTTCGACCTCGAAACCGAACATATCAAAGTCGCGTCACCCTACACAAATGACTGCCTGAGAATCATCGTCAAATCCCCCGGACCTCTATATGTCCGCATCCCAACCTGGGTCGATCCATCCGATATCGCTGTCGCCGACCGTTTCACCTGTTCCAATGGCTATCTCTTAATCTCCCAACCCCCGGTCAACACACCCATCGAAATACGTTTTCCCCTCATCGAGCGCAAAATCGTTCTAAAACACCGCACGCGGGACATCAGAGTGCGCCTGAAAGGAGATTCGGTACTCGCGATGGAAAATCACGGCGCTGACCTGACCTATTTCGATACTCTATAGCCGACCCATTCCCGCACTTACAAACGAGAGTTCCGAATACCAGACACCGTGATAAACTCCCGATACCGCGCAAAAGCATCATTGACCGCCTCTGCAGTGAGACCGTAATCCTTCAGGTCGTAGCGATGCCGCGTCTCAGTTCGTCGTTGCTCGTCTTGCTGGAATTGCCACTCTTTCATGGTATCAACAGCCGCCTGTTCAAGGGTCCAGCCAAAGTGTTTATAGATGCTGCGAACCACGCCAAAAGGGTCCTCAATCAGATCGAAGTAGTTCACATCCATCCAGCGGGACTCCAGTTCGGGATGGGCCAGCCGGAAGTCCACGGCCTTATCCATCATGTTGCTCATGAAAGCGAGTTGCTCAGCACCGAGTTCGTGCGGCGGGCGCGGCTCACTGGACTGGGAGCGCACCCGTTCCACCAGGCTATTCCACGACCCCATGAACTGCGAGGGCTCGCGGTGGGTCTGGATGAACAGGGCGTCTGGATAGGTCTCGATCAAGGTCTCCAGTTCCATGAGATGAAAGGGCATCTTGAACAGCCACTGCGCGCAGTACTCGGGCTGCTGCTGTCGTCGTTGCCATGCGAAATGCTGTATGATGCGGCGGTGGTAGGCGTAAGCATCTCCTGAGCCGTTCTCGGCCAGCCACCGACCGTATTCCGGTATATGGAATCGAGCGATAGAGACCCATGCCGAGAAGGCCATCCTGAAGACAGGGAAATCCTCCTCTGGCTCATCGACGTTGAAATCGTGAACCCCCTCCAAAATCTTTAAGATACCGGATGCATCAAGCATTCCCTGCATCCGCGCCCGGCGGGGGTCATCGGGTGTGCCCGCTATGGTTGCGTATTCACCCGTCCAGAGGACCGGCTCGGCGTACTCGTATAGCCGTAGCACCCAAAAACGTTTGTCGCGAGACATCAGGCGATGCAGGTAGGTTGTGCCGGTACGGTTAATCCCGACGATGAAGACCGGCCGAGTGATCTCCTCGCGTTCGATCTCCGGGTGCTGCCGCCGTTCGTGGGCCAACTCGGCATTGTTGCGCAAGAAGCGGCTCAGTTCGAAAACATTATCACTAAGCCTGTCCTCCAACAGTTTGGCATCAGGTGCTTTCATAGCTCCGACCAATTGCTGCAGGCTTTGACGCATCCACGCAGGATACGCCAGGTCAAAGGGGACGCCCCGGTCTTGAGCGTAGCGCTCGGCCCGGGCAATCAGGCAGTCGAAGTCCAGGCGGCTCTGTGCAATGGGATACGGCCATTCCTCCCGATGAGCCATAATCCATTCTTTGGAGCACTTAAGCTTGGCCCACATGCCCGGCCACTCTATCGGGTGCGGACAGTCCTCACGGATGGCGCGGTCACAAATGGGCAACCTGTCCATCGGCTTGTTTTTGCTCAACCAGTATTTCCCTAAATGATCAAACACTGCCCAGTAACCATGGAGCGGCGATTTTTCGCCACGTGCCTGGCAGGCGCGTTTGAACGACTCGTAGGAAACCTCGGGCCAATAGAATCCGAAATCGGCGGGTTCGAGGTCGTAATGATCCAACTGCGGGTTGCAACAATGATAGATCGTGAAACGCCGTTCGGGATTCAAAGAAATAGCCGTACAGGCTCGACTCAGCGTATCGACTGTTTCGTTGCTGGATCGAAATGTAAATTCTTCCGGCAATGTCTCGCTATCGACCACTGCAGCAAACATCCGCACACTCAAATCGTTCGCCGGGGTATATCCCGCGCTGGACAGACTGATTTGCGGCAGCCGAAAAATCGCCAAAGGCATACCGGCCTGTTGCGCAAAAAGAAGGATCTGCTCGGATGTCAGCTTGCTCCACGGGTAGCCGAGCAATCCGATTGGAAACATCCTCTTCATGCTTTCGAGGTCCGGTTGCATCTGGTGGTCGATGCGGCTGTGCTTGAATTCGTGTGCGAAGGCGCAGAAATACTGGGGGAACACACCCATGGTCGAGGCGTAGAACAAGTGCTTGAAGCGTCTGCGTAAACACAATTCGAGCGCATTGCGAATGCTAAACGTATTGATCGTGCGTATGTCGAGATAAGACGAAGTGAGATTGATATCGGCGGCAAGATGATAGACAGCGTCGATCCGCTGACAAAGAGAGTCGAATTGTTCTGCGGGAAGACCGAATTGAGTCTGACCGATGTCTCCGACGATCACACTTATGCGCGGAGCAAACCTCTCATCCCAGATATCGGCTTGCTGCAGGGCGGCGCGGATACGTTCAAAACCATGTTTGGCGTTATCGGCCCGGACAATGCAGTGAACCACCAGATCGGTGCTCTGCTGCAAGAGATCCAACAAAAAGAAACGACCGATGAAACCGGTCGCTCCGGTCAGAAATACCTCTTTGAAATCACTCGGAGAGACAGCGGCGGCCGGTGCTTCTCTGCTGATTGTCTCGTGAACGAATCGACGAAGGGTATCGACGTCTCTCTGGCAATGCGGTGGCAAAGATCCAACAAGCGGGGCCACCGCCGTGTCGGCAACGGTTTTTTCGATCATGTTTCCTTTCCTAAAAATCGTGCATATTCTTTACACCGCCGCCAGGTGTTCTGCCTGTGCATTCACGGCGAATCGGAAGTTCTCCAAAGCATGCTCAATTCCATCTTCATTATAGCGAAAATCATCGGGTATTGATTCGTAACGCGCCTGAACTCGCGTGAGCAACGCTTGCCTCTGGTTCCCAATTTCTTCCACATCCCGAACCCGTGCTTCCTTGAACATCTCCAACTCGGCCGCCAGAAATTCCTTGAAACCATGGATAGCATTCTGCTGACTGGTGATTTTTTCAAAGTGATAGCCCAGAGCAGCCAGGCTGATTGCCTCTGAGAGCATGCGAGGATGGTCTTTAGAGACTTTGGCGATAAAATTCATGTAGGCGGGAACTTGATTGGCGGAAAGTCTCCCGCGCAACCCCATAAGGTCTGCATAAATCGCATTCTTACTCCTCGGTTTCAGCAAGTGTGGGACTGGCTTGAGGTGCTCAAACAACGTCAGGCAGCGCTTGAAATAGTTCTCGAGCGTCGGGTCATAGAGCGTGGCTGTCACGCGTCGATACCCCTCAATCAATATTCTGGGATCCATTTCTGGCCTGAAGTTGAGGGTCGTAGCATTACCCCCGATAGAAACCTCCAAAAGCCGGTTCTCCGACTTTAGACGATTGTACATATCCGTACCCTTCAAAGCAGTCAACAAATAGATTGGGGCCACGGGAATGCCCACTTCCTGGATAAAGTCGATCTGGGCATCAAATACATCCTCATCATCACCATCCAGACCCAGGATGAAACCTCCATCGACTCGCATCCCTTTCTGCTGGATTTTGCGAACGGCATTGAAGAGATAATTCTCTTCCCGCTTGCTGACATTCTGTGGTTTCTTAGTCTTGAGCAACGCCTTGGGATTGGGGGTTTCAATGCCCAGAAACACAGTATCGAAACCCGCTTCGATCATAGCATCCATCAATTCACCCATACGCGCGAGATTCACACTCGCCTCCGTGAGCAATGTAAAGGGATACCCACGTGCCCTTTGCCACTCGGCGAGCACCGGCAGCAGATTCATCGCATCTCGCTTGTTGCCGATGAAATTGTCGTCAACCAGGAAAACCTGACCTCGCCAACCCAGTCGATACAGCAATTCAAACTCGTTCACCATCTGATCCGGCGTCTTGGTGCGAGGCACGCGACCATAGAGCTTCGTGATGTCGCAGAATTCACAATCAAATGGACACCCACGCGAGAACTGAACGCCCATTGTGTGGTAATTCTTCATATCGATGAGGTCAAAGCGTGGGAGCGGCGTCTGGGTCACATCCGGTTTTCGCGGCTCTCGATAGATGGCTTTAGCAGTGCCGTTCTCCAGGTCTCGCAAAAATTCGGGAAAGATCTCTTCACCCTCATCCAGCACAAAATGCTCCACGCCTTCAATCTCATCATGAAATGTGGTGGGATGGGGTCCACCAGCCACCACGGGAACACCAGCCCGATTACATCGATCTATAACGGCCTGCAGAGAGACTCGCTGAACGATCATGGTGGAGGTAAACACCATATCAGCCCACTCCAGGTCCGACTCCTCCAGGGGCGTCACATTCATATCCACGACGCGGAGGTCGTATTCCGGTGGAAACATCGCGGCGATAGTGATCAGACCCAGAGGCGGAAACGCAGCCTTTATTCCCACAATCTCCAGAGCGAAATTCGCCCCCCAGTAGGTCGGTGGGTGTTCGGGATAAACCAGAAGCGCATTAGGCATGGCAATATCCTCCTCTGTACATTCTTTTAACTTATCGGAAAATGGTCCTCAATCGCGCTTGCAAAAACCGACGGCGCACGATGGACGCGTTGTTGAACAACGCGGATAGCATCCTCGAGGTCGTCCGTGTCCTCCTCGACCAGGTCATCCTCAATATTTTCTTTTCCATGGATGATACCCTGTGCCAGCGACAGACATGAGGCAGTAGTCATCAGTTCAAGTGCACTCACTCGGTAGTTGAACTGAGACTGAATAAAAGTCCCAAGTTCGGCGACTGAAATCGAAGTAAGCCCAAAACTGGACAATGGTTCCTCCACGCCGCCCTCGTCATGACCGCATAACTCGGCGACCTTGGCGGCGATTTGCGCCACGACATTATCAAGCGTCAATTCGCCCGCAGCATCTACAGCAAATGCATCCTGATGGCTCATAAACCGCCCAATACGCATGTAATCCGGGAAATCTACCGTCCATGGGGGGCGTTTGAACAAGACCGTGACCAGGTGGTCCTGGTCAGACATCGAACGCATTGCGTAATCGAGGTTGGCAATAGCGCAATCGCTGCTGATTGGAGGCATGCCGGCGGCCCTCATAATGCGCAACACATGGAGGCTGCGCGCGGCCATACCAGCGTCGGCGACAGCGGCCATATTGTAACACAAAGCGGGCAGCCCACGCCGGCGACGGTTGGCTGCCAAACCATCCAAAAAAGCACTGGCAGCACTATAGTTAATCTGTCCGGGATTACCCAGTGTCGAAGCAGTAGAAGAAAATAACACAAAGTGATCGAGGTCACAACCTCTGGTGGCCCGATGGAGATAGAGAGCACCGTGAGCCTTAGGCGCGAATACTTCCGCCACAGATTGGGTGGTCATATCGACGAGCAGGCGATCATCCAATATACCCGCGAGATGAAATACGCCTTTTAGCGGTCTCTTTAATTGAGCGATACAGCGTTGAACATCCTCCTCCACCGACACATCACCTGATAGGATATCAAACTCGACATCGTCACTCATATAGGCCAGAGCACTCGACTGACGGATCCACTCGGCATCCCGGCGGCGCTCGGGATCGCGGTCCATCAGCGTGATATGGCGCGCACCTGAAGCCACCAGATAAGGCAACAATCGCAGTCCAAAGCCACCCAGGCCGCCAGTCACCAGATAGGTCCCATTGGGATCGAGCAGTGGCCGCACATCGGCAACCGTGAATCCGGAATTGGCAGAAGCCTGCGGAGCCGTCAGCACCAGTTTCCCCTGATGCTGGCCGGTCGTCATCAAGCGCAGAGCTTTGGCGTAGTCCTTGTAAGGAAAGAGAGTGACCGGCAACGACGGCAAGGCGCCTTGATCCAGCAATTCCAGACAAGTCTGAGAGATTTCGCGCGAAAGGAGCGGATCGTCGATCATCAGGCGATCGACATCAATGGCCGCGAAGCGCAGATTCTTTCGGAAAACACGCAGGCCGAGTTCGTTGTCCTCGTATATATCGACCTTGCCGATCTCGCAGTGCCAGCCCCCCGGACGCAGGGCCTCCAGACATAATTCAATGTGGCGGCCAGATAGAGAATTCAACACGACATCGACACCCTCACCATCGGTCGCCTCCATCAAGTCGTCGTACCAATCGTGACTGTGTGAATCAAAAGCCGCTCGTGCGCCCAATGCCAACAATTGCTCGCGCTTGCTCTCGTTGCCAGCAGTAGTGTAAATCTCTGCGCCCACATGTTTGGCCAGAGCGATAGCAGCCTGCCCCACGCCGCCCATAGCCGAATGAATGAGAACGCGCTGACCCTTCCGCAAGCGAGCCAGATGAATCAGAGAATAATACGCGGTGACATAGACGGACAATGACGATGCAGCCTCTTCCATACTCAGGCAATCGGGCTTGACAAAAACGAGATGTTCATTGACCACCACGCGATTGGCAATACAACCACTCTGTATAAATGCCACTTCGTCGCCGACGCGACAATAGCGGACGGCCGAGCCAACGCGGCGGACGACCCCGCTACCCTCCATGCCGACTTCGCGTCCGAGAGCCGAGCGCTCGTAGGCCAACGCGGGCAGGAGCCCCAGCGTGACCATGACGTCCCGGAAGTTGAGAGCTGCCGCCGCCACCTCGATTTCCACATCTCCTGGCCCCAGCGCAGAAGGCTCATAAGTCTTCATTTCCAGACCGGAAATCTGCCCGGGATTATCCAGAGTGAGCCGGTAAGCCGGATCCTTACCGGCAAGCACCCGCGAATATCGCTCTTGCATACTGACCATCCGCGGTGCCCACAAGCGCCGCTGCCGCACTGCCAGTTCGCGCTCGCGCAAATCGCACTGAGCAAGCCAGGCCAACGTCTCCAGATCTTCGGGATCGCCCAGATCTACCAGACGAAAATCGATCATGGCCTCTTCGTCAACTTCGATAGACATGCTCCGAACAGCACCCCACAGCGCACTCCCGCGCGGGTCTTCTACATTGAAAGCGGCCCTATGCGTAACCACGGTCAAGCGGCACGGATGATTCGCCTGCTCAATCCTTTGAGAAACCAGAGTCTGGACAAAATCGATGAATTGCGCCGACACTTTTTCGCCCGTCGGATCCTGTGGGTCCATCCCGCAAAAAAAGTCGATCGCCTGCACATCCGCGGCCTGTGGCCACTGCTCAAGCACACCGTTGACAAGAGTCTCATGGGAAATCGAGTACACCTCGGGCGCATCAATCAAGGACTCCCAGTCCGCCGCCCAACTATCCGGCTCGCCCAACACCCACCGAGGTCCCGGAAGTTCCATGGTGTCGGAGGCATCCCCGTAGGACGCCTGCAGCAGGGTCGTACGCGTGCCTGCGCGAACCGTGATCCACCCGGCACACGGCTCAATGACATCGCCCTCGTCGTGACAGACCAGTGCCAGCCCCCCGGCTACTACCAGTCCGTGCAGAAATTGCCACTCATTGAGTCCGAAAGCATCGCCATTCCCATGCAGGAAAATTATCTCTGCTGCGCCCGGGCGCAGCAGACCGGCATCCAGTTCTGGCCGAGCATCCGGATCCATGCACTCGAAACGCAGCGCAACATCGTGTTGCTGGAAGGCGTCGTAGCAGGCACGGGTACTATCTTCATTATCGCTGACGATCCAGAACTCGGTCTGTGCGTCCGCATTCGAGAGATAGTCAATACACTGATTGAGAATGGTCTGATCTGGCTCTCGACAACCCGCAAACTCGACGACATGGCAAACGTAGCTTTCGCCGCATTTCGGCTGCTCGAGAGCAGCAATCAACGCAGCAGGCATGATCTCTCCATCGGGCAATCTGTCAACAAGCGATTGCCCAGTAAGTAAGAACTTGGGCTGCCAGGAGATCCTATGCTTACTGTGGGGCAAGTCGGCCCACTGAGGATTGGACGTGAAATATGTGTACTTACCGATGTGGGCAATAAGGTCCCCAGTTGCGCTATCGTAGAAACTGATGCTACCCCCAGATCTTTCGCCGCGTCGAACAGAAAACTGCCCCCTTTCATTCGCATCCATCCAATCTTCATCGGGCTTAGTCACATGACAGGTGATTCTGGGTCCGGTCGGCGGACGAAGAAACGTGAGGTCTTCGGCTCGCTGCGGTATGGCAAAAAGATCGGCGGCAGTCAACAAATTATACAAAAATATCTGCAATCCTCCGTCGAACAAGGGCGGACATGAGACATAGCCCTCTTCTGTTCCTGTCTTCCATAACTCCTCATCCATCTCTACTTCAACGAGAAAAGATTTCTCGGAACCCAGATCCAGGCGAACACGCTGAATGGTCCTGAAAAAAGGACCGTATTGGAAGGTCTCACTAAGGACGGCTTCAAGGCGTTCATAAAAATCCCTATCATCGGCGAGAAACGAGCGTTCAAAGCGGGTCGTGTCTATATCCGCCAACTGGACTGGCACATCCACCGCGTAGTCGCCGCTCACCCGACGCACTTTACCGCGACAATGCAACTCACTCTGCGCCTCAATATCGTACGATCGGGAGGAGATGGTGAAGGTAAATTCGTCGGGAGCATTGAGGACTGGATGCAAAGCCGTCTGTAGCCGTACCGGCGTCTTGGGAATGGGACAGGGCTGGAGAAATTCGAGAACTTCAATATGAACCGGAACACCCCCGAATGCCTCCAGAATCAATTCAATATAACCGGCACCCGGCATGATCGCCGCATGATGGACGCGGTGGTCTGCCAGATAGGGAAAGTCCCGCTCCGACAGCCTCGCTTCGAAAAGTATGTAATCACATGGAACTCTGCGCCCGACCAACGGGCCATGAGAGTACTCGCCTTGTCGAACAAACATCTCGTTGTCGCACATGATATCGATCATCGCCTGCTCTTCTCTCGGATGACCGGGCAGCAAGTGGACGATAGGCTCAGGCCGCGGATATTGTATGGCAAAATCCAGATCTACGCCAACCCTGAAAAGCGTACCTAGAGCCTCATTGAAGCCGAGGCAAACATCGCTATCTCTCATCAGAGTCGGAATACAGGCCGGCACTGAAACACTACTTTCCAGGCACTGTGCAATGGTGGTTTGCAGGGCGCTGTGCGGAGCGATTTCCAGTACAACATCGGGCTGATAGTCCCGCATGATAGTCTCCATCGCCGCCGCAAACCGCACGGGCTGGCGGATATTCGACCACCAGTACGCGTTGTCCATCCGCTCCGTTTTCACACCCGTCACCGAAGAAATCAACGGCACTTCAGCGTCGAAAGTGCAATCGTTCAGGAAGGACAGAGCCGATAGTGCGTCGTCTTTAATCGGATCCATAGCGCTGGAATGGAAGGCGATATTGCCTGGAATCAGCCCATTCTGCAGGTTGCGCCGATCCAATTCTTCTATGACGGGCTGTAAAGCAGCCTCCTTGCCACAGATGACGGTACTGGCTGGTGCATTCTCACAGGCGATTTCCACCTGGGTCGGTCCTTCCTCGGGCCGAAAGGGAACGCGCAACGTCTCGAGCAATTCCTCCACGCCCGGCCGATCGAGACCGATCGCCAGCATTCGGCCAGAACCGGCTGTGCGCTGTTGCAATGTGGCGCGATGGAAAACCAGATGCGTCGCCTCTGCCAGCGAAAGTACTCCGCAGGCATAAGCGGCAGCCACTTCGCCGGAACTATGTCCGACCACACAGTCTGGATATACCCCCCAGGTCTTAAACAATTCCACCAGCGCGCACTGGATCATGAAAATGACGGGCTGGGCAAGCTGGACCTCATTGAGTGCCTCTTGATCAGCCGAGAAGCAAGCCTCGCGTAGCGAAATATCCGAGTACTCTCGCCAGTGCTCCTCTACGGCATCAATAACGCGGCGGAAAACGGGATCGGCGTCGTAAAGCGCACGACCGCAACCTGCCCACTGCGTGCCCTGTCCGGAAAACACCATCGCTCTCCGTCGCTCTCCTTCATCGACCATGGCAATGGGGGTTGGATCTTCCTCAAAGCTCTTTAGTGCCTCAATCAGTTCCTTTTGGGAGCGCACGGCAAACGAAGTACGCGTGGCAAAATGGGTGCGACGGCGACTGAGATTTCCCGCCAGCGTATAGAGATTCATCTTCTGCTCATCGAGCGTTTTCCGTAACTGTAGGGCACTCTGTTCTAACGCCCCAGACGTACGCGCCGACAGGGGGATCATAAAGCCAGCCTCAGGAGCCAGCGCCATCGACCAAATTCGGGGTTGCTCGGGCTGGTATTCCCGCACCACACAGTGCCCATTCGCGCCTCCAAACCCGAACGAATTGATGCCGACCACCACGGGGTGTTCGGGAAAGGGTTCACAGGTTGTCTGCACCTGCATGGGACAGCTATCGAAGTCAATCTCGGGATTTGGCACCAAGAAATTCTTTGAAATCGGCGCGAATGTGCGCCGCTGCATCATCAGCAAGACCTTGAGCAGGGCGCAACTGAACGCCGCGGCTTCCATATGCCCCACATTGCTCTTCACGCTGGCAATGCGTAGCGGCACCGCTCGTTCGCGACCACCGAACGCTTCGGCGATGGCATTTCCTTCAATGCGGTCACCCACTACAGTGCCGGTGGCATGGGCTTCGATATAGTCTAATTCCTGTGGCGCATGCCCCGCCCGGGCGCACGCTGTACGCATCAACTCTATCTGTGCATGACGGGTGGGTGCGGTAATGTAGCGCCCCTGCGCCAGGCCATCGGTGCCGTCAGCTGCACCGGCCGCATTGACCGCAGTTGCCTCCACCACAGCGTAGATGGGGTCTCCATCTCTTTCGGCCGTCGCCAGAGGCTTGATCGCAAATACAAACGCCCCTTCCGAACGCATATATCCATTCGCTTCTGCGTCAAAGGAGTGGCACTTGCCGTCCGGGCTGATGACACCCAGCGCATTGAAGGAAGCACTCACCCTGGCTGTACCCAGGTAATTGACGGACCCGACGAGGGCTTGTTCACAATCGCCGCACCGGAGTGCGTTCATCGCCGCGTGTAATGCGGTCAGACTGGCGGAGCAGGCCGTACAATAGGTGGTTGACTGTCCCATCAAATTGAAGTGATAGGAAATGCGATTGGCCAGCATAGCCAGACTGATGCTTGTAACGTCAAACTGACTGGCACCATGCACAGGACGCCAGTTGGCGACCGGCGGAATCTGTGCGCCGATGAAGACACCTGTGGGGCTGTTGCGCAAAGAATGAAGATCCCATCCTGTCCACTCACAGGTCTCCCAGGTACACGTCAACAACATCCTGACCTGCGGATCCGTTGCCATCATTTCGTTGTGAGACAATCCGAAGAGGCTACGGTCGAAGAACATCTCCCCATCCTCTCGAATCAGCCCTTCGTAGGGACTGGCAAAGCGCCCTGGCCCAGAAAATTCACCAATCGGTTGGTAGCCCTTACCGTACCGGTCGGTTACGGGTTCCTGAACAATCTCGCGTTCGCTAAGCAACCGCCAAAAATCGTCATCGGTGCGGATTCCACCCGGCATGCGATAACTGTACCCCACAATAGCAACGGCTTCTTCGGACTTTGGTGAATTCATTTGAAGTCCTCCTCGACGATCTGAAATGCAAAAGCCTTTCTAAAATCTCTGACGGTCTTCACCTACCTTGCCCGTCGCTTTTTTGACCGCGCCCGGGGCGTACCCGAAATTTTAAAAAGGCTTTGCAGATTACAGCTATAAATCCGAAATCATTTCCCCAAACGCAGGCCATTACCCTTTCGGCAACTATCTTCAACGCTCTCTGGCAATTTAAAGCCGCCAACCAGGGTCTGAGTGGTCATTATTACTTTTCATCAATTACGTCACTGAGCGCATCTTCAGCTGTGTTGAACATACTTACCAAAATCTCCCTGCGTCGGAGCTTCAATTCCTCAACCTTCTGCCACAATGCGCTATTTATCTTATCAATAGCTTCCTCGCGTGTCTCGGCAGAGAGGGTGATGTCATTCTTGAATTCGTATTTCTCTATGGTGAACTCAGCCATGTCCTGTATGTTATCCCCTACGATATCGAAATCGATTGAATTTCTAACCGACATTATTTTTTCATTATCATTGCCATTACTCATCTCTTTACTCCTTTGTGATATGGTTTATGCGCAGGATGGACATCCCACACAAAGACATAGTTCATTTGCATGCGTCGATTGCCGCGGCCTGAGAATCGTAAATCGCGATAATCTGATCAAAACCGCTAATCGCGACAACATCCCTGATTGGATCAGAGGGTGTACAAATTCCAAATTCCTTGCCCGGTTCGTTAAATTTCCTGGCGATGACCAGACAGACTCGAAGCCCTGCACTACTAATAAAGGACACATGCTCAAAGTCCAGGATCAATGCCCGCTCTCCCGGATCAATCCCAGATTCCAGGGCACTCTGCAATTCACCAGCATTGCTACTGTCGATACGGCCGCTGAGCACTGCAATCAAGACCCCGTCTTTTCGCTCCCACTTAACATCTGCCATTCGAATCTACCTCCATGTAATTGGGTTACGACAAAATTGCCGACGTACATTGTTTCCATCAATGGACGAATTATAGCCCCTTGATAATCGACAATCCCAAGAAATAGGCGATATATAGCGATATATAGCGATATTTCGCCCTTGCAAGTATAATATTCTCTTCAATAACAGTCAATAACTATTCGAGGTAGTTATAAATACATAAAGTACAACAGTTTATTCGATCCAAAATCCTCGCTATTCCATTCAATAACGCCAGTCTTCATGAGCGAATAGCGCGAGCATCTTTTGGTAGATCAACTGCTCTTGAATGCGTTAAGAGCCTCTTTCTGAGAGTCATAGACAGCGACCAACTGATCAAAACGCCCGAGCGCCATAACCTTGCGAATTGGATCAGATAGGGCGCAAACTCCAAATTGCTTGCCCGATGCCTTAAATTCCCTGGCAAAGATCAGAAAAATCCTAATCCCCGCACTGCTGATAAAGGATACCTGTTCACAGTCCAGGATCAATGCCTGCTCTTCAGGATCAATACCAGATTCCAGGACTCTCTGCAGTTCAGGAGCACTGATACTGTCGATAGAACCGGTGGGCATTGCAATCAAGACCCCCTCTTTCCGCTCCCACTTAATATCTATATTCACCTGAATCTACCTTTCTTAGTGAAATTTCACTCTCTACAACAGTTTAAAAATAATAAACGCGATTATTCGGCCCAAAACCCTCGTTACTCCATTCAATAACGCCAGTCTTCATGAGCGCGTCTTTGAAAAACGCAATCACGCTCTTCTGCGTGCGAATCTCCCGTTGTCCGACTTTACTCATCCTTCGTCTCCACTACTTTCCAATGGCCTCCCCTGGCGGGCCCGACCCGTTCAAGGACACCCATTCTTTTCAGCTTACTGATCTGCCACTCAATTCCCTTTGCCGTGATTTCGAGTTGGTTCGCCAGTTCCGCTGTGGTGATTGAGGGGTTGTCAGCGATCTAGATCAAGATTTTCCCCCTGGTTTTCTCCCTAGTTTTTTTGTTCTTGGGTAGTTTCTTGGGTAGTAGCGCGATTAGTTTTTGGGATAGTTTTTGGGATAGTGGCACTACCAACAGGGGAATCAGGCACTTGATACGCAGCGGAGATTGGAAACCTCAACCACAGACCGTCGCCGCCCTGAGCGTTAGCGAAGCCACAGACCCATTTCAGGTATTCGTCTCGCCTGGTCTCTTTCCATTCGATGTTCTGACTCTCGCTCATGACTATGTATCCCTTGTCTTCAGACCTGAAAGAGCAGCCCGTCCCTTGTCCGTTAATTGGTATTTCTGCAATGAGCTACGCGGTTTGTCAGGGACAGTCCTTTCCAGTAATCCTCCATGCAGGAGTCGGTCAAGCCACTTTCTGAAGCTGCTCGTTCGGTTCGAATAACCTGCGGCAGTCAGCAATACTTCACTCGGAACTGCACCTTGGGCGCACGCCTGCAGCATAGCGGCCTCTTTGAGTGACAATGCAGCTTGAACCCCAGTTCGAGGCCCTACTTGGCCCCCTACTTGGCCCCCTACTTGGCCCCCTACTTGCACCCCTGCTTGCTCTGCAAGTTTTGCTCGCCAAACCGTTGTTACAAATCCCTGGGGAACAGCGAACTCCGGTTCTGGCAAACCCGCCTTCACACAGCGACGGATCATATCCAGCGTTCCGGTTCCCATCCGTTCAATGTACTCGGCAAGGTACATAGATTCTGCCAGCAGAGGATTGCCGGGTACCGACGTGTGTGCGACCCGCAACTTCTCCAGTGTCAGTGGCGGCGGTAGCCTACCGGGATTCCAGACCTCCAACCGATCCGCAAAAAGCATGACCTGCACGCTTCCATTATCTGTATAGTCGCGGTGCGCCACTGCGTTGACAATGGCTTCTGTCACAACTTCTTCCGGAATTTCATAGGTACGGGGAGCGCGAGCACTCTCCTTCCGTGTGCCTATTGACCGATTGATCTTGCTCAACACAAAATCTACCGCCTGATCAACCAGATCGAATACCGTGCCCTTATAGACCTGATAGGACGGAATCGGTTTAGCGACCTCTGTCCCGTGAAAGTGGGCACATCTGACTTCGGAAGAAATGAGATGCCGCTGAGGCGTCTTTCCGAACAACAACACCGCTGCATTCGTCAACCGTCCGTCGTTCAACAGTTTCAGATGCTCCAACAACTCCTCGGAAGATGTGTCTTCCGCCAGCGGAAACTGCCTGGCTATGCGCGCAGTGCGAATGAATCGAATGATTCGCTCAAAGTCGAGGTCTTCCAGCACCGCCTTCGCGCAAGGCGCCGCATCGAATGGTCCCCAGCGGATCAATTCTTTGACTTCCAAATACTCTACCAACGCCGCATACAGCCCGGTTACCAACTCTGCCTGAGTATTGAATCGTTTCCGAATTAGCCCTGCTTGCGCCTTACCGATCAATGCCTCCATCTTTGGATGCCGGACATGGTTCTCTGTTCCCTTCACAAAGATCAGACGATGTACACCCAGAGTAGTTGCGCGGTCAAACTCTCGTTCCGTGGGCGACAATCCTTCCGCATCCTCGGTCCCATAGTCACTTCCAAATAACCCCACATAGAGATCGCACCGTTCCACTTCATCCAGATAGAGCGCATCGGGCCGTCGATCCGAGGCTGGCACCTCCTCGAACAAGAACACCTCAAAGAACCGCCGCATCAGCGGATCTCCGCGCAGATAATCGCGCAACGCCGCTCGCTCTTGTGCGAACTCTGTTTGTACGCTGCTAATGAAAATACGGAGTGGGGTCATGTTAAAACCTGTTCACGGACGAGGTTGAACAATTTCCGAATCTCTAATTTCGAGTAGCAACAACCGCCTCAAATTGGACTATGCTTGGCACAACTCAGCTATCATCGCCGCATTTTCCCCGAGTTGGTCATTGAATTTTTGATACATCCCCACCAGAAGAACATCATTGGATTTGATATTTTTTAGGGTAAAGGCAAATTCCTCGCGGATCTGATTTTTGGAGTTAATAGCACGTCCAGCCGCGAGAACTTTGAAAGCGATGCAGGGCTTATCAGTGCTGCGAATAATACCACACATGCGGTCGCGGTGTTCTCGGAGATAGATTTCACTTAGGGGTTGATGACCAAATTTTTGTTCAAATTCCTCGCGTGCGCCCTGCAAATAATACAGCGCGGTCATATAGTAGTCGATATCCCAATCTTCTTCTTCGGCAATCTCAATAATGCGAGGGTTGTGTACCGACAATCCAACCATAACCCCTGTATTGCGAATGCGCTTGAGAATATCTCGAAGATAATCCAGGCGGTTTTCCTGAAAACACCGCCCAGCAACACCGCTTCCGTGGGGCGCCATGCCAATGGGATTGTGTTTGGCGGCTTCATCGATCAGAGAGGGATCGTCATACCAGTGTCCCCCTCTGCTGAGACAGAAATAATGAATCGCACCTCCTTCATCGCGGTATCGCTGAAGATCGGCAGCCGAGCGTTCGGTAAGCGTATTTTGCCAGGCGTTAATACCCACCTCTTCTGCGCGGCGCAAAGTCGCTATAACCTGATCGGATGTATTGGCTTCTTGCTGATGTTGCGAAAGCAACTGATTGAAATGTGCATATCCGTAGATCGGATTATCACCCATAATGAGACGACTGATTTGATATTGTCCAAATTGAACTGTTGGAAGATTCATCGTATTTGCCTTTGTTTTCGGTTTACCTGATCTCAACTCAATCAAACACCAGCACTGTCCTCGCCACTTTCCCCTGAACCATATCCTCGAACGCCTCATTGATCTCATCCAGCGGGCGAAAGCGCGAGATCAACTCATCCAATTTAATCTTCCCCTGCCGATAGAGATCCAGAATCCACAAAAAATCAACGCGGGCGCGGGCAGCGCCGTGCCACGAACCCATAATCGCGCGATCGCGCAAAAGATCTGTACCATCGACAGATATATCCTCCCCAGTCGGCTGTACCCCCACCACAATAGCAGTTCCAGTCATCCGAACCGACGCGAACGCCTGCTTCACCAGCGCGGGAAACCCGACGACCTCAAACGCGTAATCCGCTCCACCACCCGTAATCTCCATAATTCTCTGAACCGGATCTTCCCTATCCGCATTCACAAAATGCGTCGCCCCAAACTGCTCCGCCAACTCCAGTTTATACGGCACATTATCCACCGCGATAATCTTCCCTGCCGAAGCGAGAACACCCCCCTGAATAACATTGAGACCGACGCCCCCACAGCCGAACACAGCCATAGTCGCGCCCGCTTCGACCTTCGCGCGATTCACCACAGCGCCGATACCCGTAATCACCCCGCAACTAATCAGACACGCTACCCGAAGATCTGTATCATCCGGCACCTTCACACACGCATCCGCCGCCACAACCGACTGCTC
Organism: Gemmatimonadota bacterium; assembly: GCA_009838845.1. NCBI lineage: Bacteria > Pseudomonadati > Gemmatimonadota > Gemmatimonadota bacterium. The sequence goes on from VXRD01000022.1 coordinate 21,806, forward strand.
GGTATATGTGGGCCGTCCGTGGTGATAAACCGTCCCATTTTTGGAAATCCGACTCGGCAAACCCCCTTGATGGGTTTCACAAAGCGCCGGGCTGCCCTCGCTGCAATTCCGGCAATAGCCACACATCGCATCGAGAGAAAGAACAATCTTGTCCCCAACCTGAACACTGGTCACGCCGGGACCGACCTTTCTAACAACCCCCGCGCCCTCGTGCCCCATAACCAGAGGAAGACCGCGAGGCTTTACATGCCCATCCACATAGTGATAATCGCTGTGACAAACGCCCGCGCCGACAATATCGAGAAGCACTTCTCCCTCATGCGGAGATTCAATATCCACATCTTCTACAGAAACACGGGTGTGGGGTTTGTGGAGAATAGCTGCTTTCATTTTTTAACTCCTATGGCTAAAATGCTAAAGATCCCGCTCCAAAAGCGCCGCCCAGGCGAGCAACTCCTCGTCCTGGTGAAACGGGGCGACAAACTGAATCCCCAGAGGCATACCCGAATCGGACGCGAGCCCCGCGGGCAAAGCGATCACCGGCATACCCGTATGCGTCCAGGGCAAATTCATACAGGGATCGCCCGTACTCGCCAGACCTTTCAAAGCCGCGCCCGTCGCCGCCGGACAGGCGAGAAGGTCAATCCCCTCTGCCTTCATCAAAGACTCAACCTCTTCGCGCAACTGTGTGCGCCCCATTCGACCCGTATCGATCTCGGATTGCGAAAGTGCGCGCCCCTCCTCGACCAGCGCGCGCGTACCCGCGTCATAAGTCGAGGCGTATTTATCGAACCACGGCGCGTGAACCTCCGCCATCTCCCCCTTCATCATATTCCGGTGTCGGTCATTGATATCGTCAATATCGTTGAGCATCCGCACCTCCACAACATTGTACCCTGCCGTTCTAAGAGACTGTACCTGCGCGTCGAAATCCGCCCGCGCCCGTGGTTCTGTCTGGTCCAAATAGGGACCCACGGGTATTCCCAACGTCGGCTTTTCCGACCTCGTAGCAGAAGCGCGCCATCCGCCACACAGAACAGCAGCAGCCATCTCCATACCCGCAACATCCTGTGTGAACATCCCAATCGTATCGACTGACGGAGAGCAGTGAACGAATCCGGAAATATCAATACGCGCATAACTCGGCTTAAAACCGACAATCCCACAAAACGCAGCCGGACGGATAACTGAGCCAATAGTCTGCGAACCGAGCGCGAGAGGGCAATACCCCGCAGCCACAGCCGCAGCCGAACCGCTACTCGATCCACCAGGAGTAAAACCCAGATCCCGCGGATTGCGCGTAGGTCCCGGCTTAAAACACGCGAACTCCGTCGTAACCGATTTGCTAATAACGAGCGCACCCGCCTCCCGCAACGCCTTTAAGCACCCGCCTTCGGGACCTGTGAGAACCTCTGGCGGCACACCCGAGCCTGCCCGCGTCTCAAATCCCTCGACGTGAAAAATATCTTTAACCCCAACCAGAGTGCCGAACAGCGGCGAATCCTCACCGCTCGCAGTAGTCAACTCAGCCACATCACCCAACAGCCGTTGCTCGCGATTCGACTCTGGCAACATCGCCCGGATATCCCCATCCCATTCATCAATGCGTCTGCAGCATTCTGCAACGTAATCCTGCAAGTCCCGTTGCCCAGAACGCAACTCAGCAACGATTTGAGCCAGCGGATGCGCCGCTGTTTTTTCACTCTTCATTTGCATAATCCCCCAAAACTACCAACCGTTAATCTTATGCCCCTGACCGGGAAACCAGATAAAATCCACAATTGCACCGCAGGCAATCGCCGCCAAAAAACCGACCACGAACCCCATAAAAAGCGGCGTATTGCGGCGGTAACTCTCAAGACCGCCAAAGCGCAAAATCAATGTCTTGCACACCCACACAATAAAAATCGACGAAATACCACTGCGCAAAACATCAGATGCCGAAATCGCAAAACCAATGGGATGCAGCGCAATCCCCGGAAAACGGTAGCGAAGCGCGTACAGCCCCAGCGTAAAAATCGCGCCAAACCCCAGCCAACCCAGACGCATCCAGTCCGTCTCTAACGCATTACTCCGAATGCGATTGGCAGTCAAAAGCCACACCCCAATCCCCCCGTCGCCCGAGCCATTAAAACTCACACTGCCAAAATTATAACTCCCCACCGTGTAATTGCCCTGATAAATGATAAACACAAAAACCGCCAGCGCGCCAGCAATAAACGCCATGCCCACAGCAGGCGGCACAAGCCTCCGGCGGCGGGGATCCATAGCCCCGCCAAGACGCGGAATATGCGCCAGCGTTGTCACGCCAATCGTCTTTGCATCGGCAAAAAACGTGTACGCCAGACCGAGCGCCATCGCATGCATCGGCCCAATACCCGTTATCCCCAAAACATGCCAGGTAAAAGCCTGTGCTGTAATCGGCGTTCTCAAATAAATCAGACCAGTCTCCACAATAATGCGCGCCAGACCGAGGTAAAGCACCAGCGTAGCGCTCCAAAAAGCCAGTGCTGCCCACCCCGAAAGCCCGAGTTCCCAGAAAAACAACACACTGAACAGAACACACCCCAGAAAGACAAACACCGCCGTGCGATACGAAAAAAGCTCACCCGAATCATCCACATCGCCCGCGCGCGAAGTAAACGCCTTCCGAAAAACCGCGGACAGATGATCTCGCGCAACCCACAGCCCCCATAACACAAATGCCAGCAAGCCACCAAAACTCTGCCATCCCACGGCAGGATGATACGAACACCACGGATCGGGCGACCCCATCTCAAATCCCAAACGATTCATCAGCCCCACTTGCAACACCATCACCAGATGAAAAAACCAGATGCTAAACAGCACATTGGACTCTGTAAAATAGCCAAACGCAATCGTCAGAGGATTCGTCTTAAACCGCAGATAGGGAAATCCTTCGCCGATAAAAATTTGCCGATCAATATTGGCTTGAAGCGGCGGAATCAATTCGGTAAACCAGGAAACGATATCCCATCCAAACACAAAAAAAGCGACAAAAAACCCGATCTTGAAACGCGGATTGCGCAACAATTCCATCAGCGCGCCCCGTTGCCCGTGTTCACCCGTGAGTTCCAGAAGGCCAGCAGCCAGAGGAAAAGGCAAACGCTCGTAATCCATCCACTGCCGCCGAAACACCACCATAAGACACAAATTGGCGGCAAAAAACGCAAAAAAGAAACACCCCCACCAGAAAATCGGCACGATCCAGCTACCCCAGGGAAAAGCCGCCCCTGCTGGCAACCCCTCGTAAAAAGCAACCGCGGCGTGGTGATCGGAAACAACAGACCAATCGGACAAACGCGTAAGCAGTGTATCGGCCCAGCCATTTTCGGTAGAGGCAAAATAGACCGGTGCCGTAATCACACCGAGAAAATATCCCGCAAGCCACTCGCCCTGCGTCAGAGCAGAAACCATTCCCATCGAAGCGATGAGAATAAGCTCAGAAGGCGTAAAACCCTTGCTTTTGCGAGAAAAATAGAGGTTGACCAACAGCAATAAGAGAAAAGGAAGGAGAATTGCAACGGAGAGATGCGCGTAATCTGCACGCGCAGATCGGAGCATATACGTGGTATAAGAAGGCCATAAACTGACGAGAACAGACATGAACAATCCGATGAGAAAGGCGCGTACCGTCATAAAGCCTCCTTACTCGCCAATAAAAAATATCACCGTCTTCTCAGCGGTTTGCTCGCCATTCAAATCGGTAATCGCTACTGCAATTTCATAACGCCCCGGTTTTGACTCGCCCGGGTCGATCTCCAGATAATTGTACTCATCAGACCCTGTACCCGTCCGCTCATAAGAAATCGTAACAACGGCTTTTTCTTCGATACCGAGCAAACGCCCCAGTGCCCGCAGAACCTGCACACCACTGAGCTTGCCTTCTCGGGGCGTAATGCGGTAATCCACGCGATATTTCGTCTGCCCGAAATCGTCGATTTTCAAATCGTAAACTTCGTAATAAATAACAACCGGCTGCCCGATCTTATAGGTGCGCGACGGCAGAGAAATAACCTCAACCCCGCCTTTATCAGTAGCCAAAGAATCCACCTGCACCCTTCCCGCAAGCTCTATATCGCTTATCTTGAGTCCAGCGACCGCATAATCCTCCACCACGAGTTCCTGCGTATATCCACCCCTGCGTCCGGATGCCGGATGATTGATCTGAAGCCCCAAATAATATCGCCCGGGCAAAACCTGAAGTGCGAGCTCATCTATCGCCAGAGTACCGGCCTCAACACCGCCGACATCCACGCGCACCGGCATCGGCTCCAGTCTGCGATAAATCGGTGTCCAGCTACTGTCAAAAAGCGCGATACCGCGCTCAAAAACGACCTCTTCTCCCCCATCATCAATCGCATCTAAAACCGGCACCCCATAATACACCTCCAGCCGAGATTTATCATCTGCCCCTCTGAAATCTGCCGAAGCAGAGTGAAAGTCCAGCACGCCCTTGCCAACGGGCACATAGCGGTCGGGTTGTGCATTCACCGCTCGTGAAATAACGACCTCGGGCCGCGTATCTTCCCAAAATCTCTGGTTAAACCGCGCAATTTTACGCCCCTGAGAAACATCGGGAAAATCGAAATCGCCCTTCGGCGTCAACGCCGTAAAAACGACTTCAATACCCCCGCTCACATCCGGATAAATCCAGTATTCCCACGGCTCGCTTCCATTGACCGGATAAAGCGGTATCCCCCGCATCGGACGCTCGCTCATACCTGGACGGTCCCGCCCGAAGAGTTCCTTGCCGCGGACATAAGTATTCACATCATCACTCTGCCTGGCAAAAAACACGCGATTGGGATTCATCTCAAAATCGATAGACTCAAAATCGCTGACCGCGACCACCTCTCCCAACTCAGTCTCGATTTCAACATCGCGCGTCGATGTGCGCAATCGACCTATCCGCGCGATAATTTCCTGCTTGGCCTCTGGCGACAGCGCCGCGATCAACCGCTCCTTTACCCGCACGACCCTCGCATCTGTCTCAAACCGAATATCCGATCTTTTACTCACATGCGCGGGTTCTCCATAGCGGATATACACATCGCCGCGCCTGTCCCATTTTCGTCCATCTTTTGAAAAATTCTGCAACACATAAACAACGCGCCGATAGTGCTCGACCAACCGCTCGTTACCTGGTGTTGCCGGCGTGGGATCGCGTTTTTGCCAGAACGCCCGAACAAACTGCGCCCGCTCCTCGGGTGCCAGACGCTGGTACGCCGCCACTTCCTCTGGACCCGCCACGAGTGAAATATCTTCCACCCGTTCTCTCGCCTCATCGCTAAGCGTGCGCAACTCCTCTGCAATCAGCGCATGCGCTTTGCCCGTTTCCCCAATATTGAGATACGCCTCCAGCAATGGATGCATGCATAAACTGCGAAAATCGGGCCGCGCCTCCATCAAATCTCGCCAAATAACCGTAGCCGAATCAATACGCCCTTGTTTGAACAACACGCGCCCAAAGTCAAACCGCGCGCGCGCAAACAGGGGGTCCACTGCAATCTGTCGTCTATACGCAACCGCACTTTCGGCAAGTTCACCCCTGCGCTCTAACACGCGCCCCATCATATAATAGAGAAAGGGATGGGTGGGATCTCGTCCAACAGCCGCTTTCAGATATTCCAAACCCTCGCCCTTCCCGGAAAGAAAACGCGCCAGCTCTGCATTTGTCCAATACGCCGCCTCTTGAAATTTTTCAACAGCGCCATTCCAGTCGCCGCGCCCCATACCCACAATACCCAGTGCATTGCGCGCCTCGGGCAAATCGGGGGCAATATCGAGCGCCTTTCGCACCCAACGCTCGCCTTCGACCAGCGCACCACTTTCAAGTGCGATCAATGCTCTGGCTGTCAACGCCCGTGGATCACGCGGATCTTCCTCCAGCACAAAATCGACCATATCGCGCGCCATTCGTACCGCAAGCGTATCCGCCTCGGGCAAACGCTCGCCAAACGTCTTGTCAACGCGCTTCTTGAGCGTTTCCTCGAGACCTATCGCCCTCAACATCGTCATCCCCATCTCGCGATTACCCAATCCCGCGACCGGTGCGATATAAGCCTGGGCGAAAAGTGGCACCCGCTCGAAATAATGCCCGTACATAAAAACAGCGCGTTCTCCCGCATCGACTTTCGCATATTCCCGCGCGGCTTCTGGCGTTGAAAAGCGTTCCAGAATCTTCTCCATAAGAACCTGCTGCTGTGCCGTGAGAGACAATTCAACCGGCGAACCCGCTATGCGAAAATCGCGTTGCGTACGCGCAATCTGATCACCTATACGCGCTTCAACGCTCAGCGTATATGTCCCAGGTGACAACCCGCGCAACGGGATCCCCTCGACAAATTTTGCATCTCCGCGATATGTGGGAAATTCCCGCCGATGGTCAAAAACAACAGAACCGAAACGGTCGCGGATCTGAAAACGCACACTATGGGCAAGCCGCCCGATCTCGTAAAGCTCGACATAAAAGCGCAGGGGCGCGCCACCTCCGACCTCGCGCTCAGGCAACGGCAAAAGAACATGACCTCCCTTGAGAAAAGACTCAGCTTCAAAATGCTGAGAAGATGGATCTATTTCACTCACAAAAAACAGATCGCTAAACGCGAGCTGTCCCGTCTTGAACTCGGGAACCTCAATAGAAAACACCGCCCGTCCCTGGCGATCATTGCCCACGGCTTTGACCTTCAGAACCGCGTGATAATACCCCGCTGGAACCTGGAATCGCGCGATATCATAGACAAAGTGTTCTGGATCGTCGATCCGCTCTGCAGAAGAAAATACGCGCTCGCCCTCTATCCTCTTGACCGAATTGCCATTCTCATCGAATAACTCGAGACGTGGAATATAGCGCGCTACAAAAAGGCTATCACCTCGTGTTTCAAACGCGAGCTGCGCCGCGGGAAAACGGATAACAACCTCTTCATAAGGACCATCGTCTCCGCGAAAACTACAGGCATCAACGCCGAGCGCGAGACTGCCCTCCAAAGACACCCGTCCCTCTTCAGCAGTCGTCTGCAATGGGAAAAACAGGAAAAAAAGAAAAAGAAGCAAAAAGGGCATATTGGTACTCTCAAAAAATATGATAGCGAATCTACGAATCTACGAATCTACGACGGGGTTTATAACAATACTGACTTATGTCATGTCAGCACATGCTCTGGGTGGTTGGGCGGGGTTCGTCTATTCGTCTATTCGTCCATTCGCAATCTCAAATAGGCGCTCGCGGTGGGCCGCCACCTTGGCAAATGCCTGTGCGGTCTGCTCCACCCACTCGGTAGCGGGCGCAACTGGCGTAGCGAGCCAAAAACTCATGTCCTGCAACCGCTCGCTCACCGGCAAATTGCACACAAGTCGCCTCCCCTCTGCGGGCAAATCCGCCCATGGCCCGCCCAAACCATCGAACGAAAAATCGTTAAAAAGCGGTTCCAAATGCATCGCGCTATACCCCCAGGCCGTCGTCTCTGAGACGTACGCCCCTTCCGCAACCAGTGCCTTTATGATAATCGGTAGCGGAGCACCAAACACATCGGGATCAACCATTCCCGCATAGAGCAACATGCCACCTCGCTTCGCCCTGGGATATGCTTTTTGCGGAGCCACACCCGGGACTTCATTGAGCAGTCTATCCATTCGCCGAAACCAGGCCATCCGCTTCTCATTCAGCCCCGGCAAGCGCTCCAACTGGGCGCGAGCCATCGCAATACCCAGAGGATTTGCGCGGTATTTGACGCCCAATCCCATATTGCGAAGCGCCTTAAAGCGATCCGTCTGCCACAGCGCGTCGCACCGTCCGCACTGCCCCAGAGCCAGCATGCGATCGTAGAGATCATCGTCATTCGTAGTCGCAACACCCGCTTCTATTCCGGATACTGGCTTTTTCTCCTGAAGGCTAAAACACCCGATGTGCCCAATAGAACCGACCATCTTATCGCCCCACATCGCCCCAGGCGCATGGGAAGCATCTTCAATCAGCGTTATATCGGTCCCGTCTATAATATCTAAAAACGCATCCATATCCGCCGGATTGCCGTAAAGATGCGTCACCACAATCGCGCATGTGTGGTGCGTAATCCGCTTCTTTACATCCTCGGGATCGGCACAAAACGTTTCCGGATCTACCTCGCAGAACACGGGTGTGGCATTGCAGTGCAAAATCGGCGTAATCGTCGCGTGCCACGTCGCAGTGGGCACAATCACCTCTTTCCCAGCGCATGCACCTGCGGCAAAAATCGCCGAGTGCAAGGTCGCGGTACCATTGCACATACAAAGCGCGTGTTTGGTTCCCACAAAAGCCCGATACTCTTCTTCAAACTTATCGAGTTGCGCGTAAGCGTCATCCTTATTATCCAGAACCTGGTTGACGTACTCCTTCTCCAAATCGCTTACATCCTGCCACGAATCATTCATCAAAGCGGTAACAGCTCTGGGACCACCGTCAATTGCCAGATCAGACATTTTTCCGCTCCTCTCAATAGGCGAGTTTACGCGATGTATCACAATATAGCGCAATTCAGTCTCATAAAGCAATCCATCTCGACATTCATTGAGTAAAAAATACAAAAACCGATCGCTATAACTTCAGAGATCGGTTTTTTGCTTATTAGGCCACTCGCTCTTCTTAAAACAGAATTGTCAACGTCTGTGTCCCATTATCATAAGTACTCTCAAATCGCGGCAAAGGCGCAGAAGCTGGTCCTCGCAGAACCGCTCCCGTTGTCCTGTCAAATCTCGCACCATGGCATGAACACCAGATTTGTGGATCGCGGTCCCCCGGCAAATCCACCTCGCACGCCTCGTGCGTACACACAGAACTCAAAACTGCAAAATCTTCTTCGGCACGGCGGAAAATGATCACGGGGGCACCGCCGTTTTGCCCTTCAAAAACTTGTTTCACAGACCCTCCCACCTGTGCCAAGGCAGGCGCGCTACCCACATCAAATTGCACACTCACACCAGACGACTTCAACACATCATTCTCACATCCCGAAAACCATCCGGCGCACATGCACCCCCCCACAAGCGCGAGGGCCTGTGTCAAAAACGCTCTTCTTTCCGTCTTCTCATCCACTGATATGCCTCCTATTATGCCACAAGTGCCTTGTAGAACGGCCTCAACAACTTGCGAAGTTGGGCACGCGCCCGAAACAGACGCGATTTTACAGTGCCCACTGAACACCCCTCAACACTGGCAATCTCCTGATATGACAGCCCATTTAACTCGCGCAGCACCAGCACAGACCGAAAAATGGGCGGCATCTGCGCCATCGCATGTGCCAAAACATCGCGCAACTCGCCCTGCTCTACCCTGTAATCCGTTCGCTCTGGACCTGCAAACAGAGCTTCATCGTCTGCTTGTCTGCGCCACCACTCATCATCCATCTTGACGTCATATTTGCGCTGTTGCGACTTAATCCAATCCAGGCAACAATTGATACTGATGCGATACAACCAGGTGGAAAACAGCGATTTTCCCTTAAATTTGTCAAGCGACTGAAACGCCTTGACAAACGCAATCTGTGCCAAATCATCTGCATCTTCCCTGTTGCCCACCATGCCAAACGCCGTATGAAAAATTCGTACCTGGTGCCGCCGAACCAATTCGGAAAACGCCCTGGTCTGCCCCTTTTGGGCATACCCAACGAGCAATTTATCATCGCATGTTGACCAATCGAGCACAGAAAATCTCCCGCCTAAAATTCAACAGTCAAATCAAAAGATACACTTTGCCGCCTACCGTAGTGATAAAATTCATCATTTGAAAAATTCCGCGAAATGCCGTATCCAAATTCCGTTGTCACGCGCTGTGTTAAAGGCAGTTCCAAAAACGCGTCAAAAAACGAGTATTCATCCTGGCGCAACGCGCCCCCTTGCAAAATCGCGCCACTGACATCTCGTGCCAGATCGTCTTTATAAGACTGCTTTTCATACCCACCTTCCAGAATAACCCGAACCTGCAAGGGCAATTGCTGGGTCAGCCGCGCAGTTATTTGATCGCCGCTATAATCGTAGCGGTCCTTCAATATATCATCATCGCCGTAAATTAGTGCATTAAATCGCGTGGGAGCATCATTTGCAGCCCGCAAATTGATGCGCCGCTGGTAGCGCACCCGCAAGCCCGTATTATCTGTCAGAGATTGCGCCACCTGAAAACCCAAAACCACCTGTCCTTCAGTCCCCTCGCGCAACTTATAGCCCAAACCGAGATCGCCCCTCAGCGTCGTTCGCGAGGGCAAAAAATGGTTGATCTGAAAAAATGCGTAGTGATCGACATAACGCGACACATTCAAATTGGAATACGACCGCCAGTTGAGCTGATACCCCACCCGCTTCATCGTATTCTCGTCGCTATACCATTTGCCCTGCACGTATCCCGCCAGCCCGGTATAATCATACACATCGTAAATAGAGCGGTTTGCACGCGCAGCCAGCGAAAAACCCGCAAATATCCTATCGCGTTCACCACTGTTCAGATCGCGCGCAAAATCAACGCCCAATCGATTGGTCGCAAATGTCCGATCCCCATTGTGACCAAACAAAAAGCCATCGCCCCAAAAAAAGAACCGCAAATATGAAGCATCCATCTCCACGGGTCGCATCACAGAAGCGGAAAGTTGCGTCACAAAAGCACTCGACCCTCCATAAACGCCATCCACATTGGTATCGTAAATCGTTCCCACAGTCACATCTGTAAGCACATCAGCATCTGCTGTTCCCAGCCCCAAAAGCAACACACAGGCAAAAGTTGATAGTCGTCTCATACTCATTCCCTTTTTCAGCGACGGGTTTATCATAAGGGGAAGGGCAAATATCCTTCCCCCATGAACCGATGAATTATCCCGAGGTTGTGGATAGCGGCTTATGGCCTCTACCGCGGTGCCCTCCGCGCCGACCCTGCCCGCGCTTCCCCCCTCGCGAACGCTCGGAGCGTTCAATCCCCCATTCCTCCAATTTCTCATCCACCGCCGCACGAATGATTCGCCTGGATATATCCAACTCCCTCAACCCTTCAATCAACGTCTTGAGCTCGGCTTC